>JBBQDY010000028.1:0-18546 GCA_038320155.1 Cytophagales bacterium | reverse complement strand
AAACGAATCCAACAAAACTACTTTAGCCGGCAAGTCAAACTCCTGGAAAAACACACCTATTTGGTTGTTTCCAGGAGCTAGTTCTAGACCTACTGTAGCAGGATCGCTACATGAATAATTGAGAAAGGAAATGGACAGAATCGCCCATAGTGCAAGCTTAACCTGCGAGGGTTGTGTATATGTCAAATAGCTCCTCGTGAGCTTGTTCTTCTGCTTCTGTTTCAATGCTGATTTCAAACTTCTTGTCTTTTGAGAGACCCTCGATTAGTTGGTTTAATTCTGCGGAAACTTCACCGCCTTTGACTACCAAGTCGGCATATGCCATGCCCATCTTGATGAATCCTATGTAGTCTTTGCTCATCAAAGGTGCTAAAATAGCGTCATCTATGTCCACCATCTTAACCTTGTTTAACAAATCATCGCCAAAGGTATGGGAAAATCCGTTGTTAAAAACCGCGAACACGGATTTAGTATCCTTAAATAACGGTTCACTTTTGTAAGTGGTTTTCAGATACATTGGAATTAAGCTCGTCATCCAATCGTTGCAATGCACGATATCCGGAGCCCAACCTAACTTTTTAACCGTTTCAATTACACCTTTACAGAAAAAGATTGCACGCTCATCATTGTCCTCATAGAACTTCTTCTGCTTATCGTGGAATACATGTTTTCTGTGGAAGTAGTCCTCATTATCAATAAAGTAAACCTGAAGTTTAGCGTTAGGGATAGAGGCTACTTTGATGACCAAAGGCTTTTCCTCTTCTCCTACTGCAATATTGATTCCAGAGAGCCTTACGACTTCATGTAACCTATTCTTCCGCTCGTTGATTAGGCCAAATCGAGGCACCAAAATTCTGATCTCCATTCCACGCTCTTGCATTGCTTGGGGTAATGCTCTAAGGAAGTTTGCAACTTGGGAAGTTTCAAGAAAAGGATTGATTTCACTTGCAACATAGAGGATTCGTAGTTTGGACATAATTATCGGATTTAATTATAGGGTGACAAATAACTGTGCAAATGTAACAAAAAAAAGCAAAAAATTCTTGTTATTCTGAATATTAATATACTTTTGCCCCTATTTACCCATAGACTACCCTACCCTTTTGGTACACCTCAATACAAAAGAAAACTGGAACAAAATCTGGCTTCAGGCGATCAAAACAGATAAAATCATTGGATTTGTTCCCACTATGGGCGCACTGCACGCCGGTCATATCGAGCTAATTCGAGCTTCTAAATCAAGTTGCGATTTGACGATTGTTTCCATTTTTGTCAATCCTACCCAATTCAACAATTCTGCTGACTTTGATGCCTATCCACATACTCTAGATGCTGATTTAGAGAAGTTAAGACAAGAAAATGTCGATGTAGTATATACCCCAAGTATTAATGAAATTTACCCCGAATCACCCGAACTCCGCTTTTCCTTTGGGATTCTGGAAACAAATCTTGAAGGAGCTTTCCGTCCTGGGCATTTCAATGGAGTAGGTCTAGTGGTTTCAAAACTGTTCAATATTGTTCGCCCACATGTGGCTTTTTTCGGCCAAAAGGATTTGCAGCAGGTGGCCATTATTAAGCGTCTGGCGAAGGATCTTTCTTTTCCACTAGAGTTGGTCACTGTACCAACAATGCGAGAAACAGATGGACTTGCGATGAGTTCGAGAAACCTTCGACTCTCCCCAATTAACCGCGAAGCCTCACTAATCCTTTTCACTTCATTAACCAAAGCCAAAAAGGAACTTATTGCCGGAAAAGCATGGTTTGAAGTCCAACATGAAATAGTCTGCGATTTTGAAAAAAGTCAACTCGTAACACTCGAGTACTTCGAACTTATTGATCCAGCAAGCTTTGAGCTGCTGACAGACTTTAAGCCAAGCATACTATCATCTATCTGTGTGGCAGCCTATTTTGGGGAAATCAGATTGATCGATAACATTTCGATAAATTTCTAATTTTGCGGCAAAACTAAACCAATGCAAATCCAAATATTAAAGTCAAAAATCCACCGGGTAAAGATCACCCAGGCAGAACTTCATTATGTAGGCTCCATCACCATTGATGAGGATCTAATGGACGCTGCAAATTTGATCGAAAACGAGAAAGTGCAGATCGTCAACGTAAATAATGGTGAGCGGCTTGAAACTTACGTGATCAAAGGCGAGCGGGAATCGGGGCAAGTCTGTCTTAATGGTCCTGCAGCCAGAAAAGCAGCGGTGGGAGACATTGTAATTATAATTTCCTATGCAGGAATGGAAATGGAAGAAGCCAAGCAGTACAAGCCCAAACTGATTTTTCCTGATGAGCAAAACCGATTAATCTGATGATTCAGAAAAACCTTAAGCAAATCATCCAGCTTACAATTTCCCTCGGAGTTGCAGGCTGGATATTTTGGTTTTTATATCGTGATATTGAATTTGACAGTTTATTAGCACAAGTCAAATCAAGCAATTGGTTTTGGATTCTTACTTCTTTGGCAATAGCACTGTGCGGATATTGGCTGAGAGGTTGGCGATGGAGCCTATTGATCCAGGAAGACGAGGGCCTTCGGGTTACTCCTAATCGATCCTACCATGCAGTAATGGTTGGCTACTTGGTAAATATGCTGGTTCCTCGGGCTGGGGAAGTTGCTCGCTGTGGCGTATTGACACGTACCAATGGAATATCACTGGGGCACTTATTTGGCACTGTGATCGTAGAGCGAAGCGTAGATTTGATTTTCTTGATTGGCACCATCCTCCTAGCCTTTTTTGTAGAAAATGAATTGTTTCTAAATCTCGCAAATCAACTGGTAGATTTGGATTCGTTAGGCGCTGGAATACTTTCCAACCTACCTATCGCACTTGGAGGATTACTAATATTCATCCTATTCATTTACCTCATTTTTGAAAGGTTCAAAAACCACTCTTTAGTAAACAAAATCCAACATTTTTTTAGAGAAATCGGAGGAGGTCTTCGATCTGTAGGCAAGCTTCGAAATCCTGTAGGATTTGCAGCCAGCTCAATTACTATCTGGATCATTTATTTCTTGACGATGTACACTGTGGCTTTGGGGATCCAGAGTACTGCCAATTTGTCTAGCAGTGAAGTGCTTCTGGTCATGGTAATGGGAAGTATTGGCATGATTGCACCTGTTCAAGGCGGAATTGGAACCTTTCATGCACTTGTGGCTTTTATTTTGATACAATTGGGAATATCAGAACAAGACGGAAAAATCTTCGCCGCAATTATCCATGGCACTCAAGTCCTCCTAGTAATTTTTGCAGGATTAATCAGCTGGATAATTCTCTTAAGAATTCCCGCTTGGAAAAAACCCACTGAGGTTTAACTTCGTTATCTAATCGCTAAATAAAATTAAATATGATCATAGTAATCTTTATAGTCTTTGCCGCAGCCGGCTTCTTGGTCAACAGGACTTTGAAAAGCAAATTTAAAAAGTACTCTGAGACGCCTCTAAAGGCCAATCTTTCCGGTGCAGAAATCGCCAAATTAATGTTGGCAGATAATAACATTACCGACGTTCAGGTTTTATCCGTGGATGGTCAGTTGACCGACCACTATAACCCTCAGAACAAAACAGTAAATCTTAGCCCTGATGTGTATTACGGTAGAAATGCCTCAGCAGCAGCAGTAGCAGCTCACGAATGCGGTCACGCCGTGCAACATGCAACTTCATACACTTGGTTAAATTTGAGATCTACGCTGGTGCCAATCCAAAATAGTGCTGGTAAAATATTAAATTTCGTGTTGATCGCTTCACTGCTAGGTGGGTTTGCCTTGGGTCTTCCTTATGAGCTCGTTGGATTCATCGTAGTAGGCGCTTATGGAATTATAACCTTGTTTACCTTAGTGACACTTCCAGTAGAATTTGATGCAAGCAACCGGGCTTTGGCTTGGGTAAAAACACGGGACATCGTTACACCCGATGAATATGCCATGTCGAAAGATGCACTGAAATGGGCAGCCATGACCTACGTGGTAGCTGCATTGGCAGCTTTGGCCACGCTGGCTTATTACGTTTTCATCTTTTTTGGGAATCGGGATTGATCCATATCAAATAAAAATTGGGAAGAGGGGCAGGTTTTGCCCCTCTTCTTTTTTTGGTATAACTTCCAGTCCGATTTTAACCCAAATAATTAAAACATGCATTTCCAATTAACTGAAGAACATTTAGCTGTCCGAGAAGCTGCAAGAGAATTTGCCAATTCAGAGCTACTACCCGGAGTAATCGAGCGGGATTCTGAAGCTAAATTCCCCAAGGAGCAAGTGAAACAAATGGGAGAGCTTGGATTTATGGGAATGATGGTGAAGCCAGAATACAATGGTGGCGGAATGGATACCATTTCCTACGTTTTGGCTATGGAGGAACTTTCAAAAATTGATGCTTCCGCTTCAGTATGCATGTCTGTAAACAATTCTTTGGTATGCTGGGGCTTGGAGAAATATGGTTCCGAAGCTCAAAAAGAGAAGTATCTGAAACCTCTTGCTAGTGGTGAAGTTTTGGGCGCTTTCTGCCTTTCTGAACCAGAAGCAGGTTCTGATGCTACTTCCCAGCAGACCTCGGCTGAATTGAATGGAGATCACTATATCCTAAACGGTACTAAAAACTGGATTACAAACGGTTCCTCTGCAAGTATCTATTTGGTCATTGCTCAAACTAATGCAAGTAAAGGCCACAAAGGAATCTCAGTATTTATTGTAGAAGGAGGCGGGGAAGGATTTGTAATCGGGAAAAAAGAGGACAAACTTGGAATTCGTGGCTCTGACACCCATTCGTTGATGTTCACTGACGTCAAAGTACCGATCGAAAACCGAATCGGCGAAGAAGGCTTTGGATTTACCTTTGCAATGGAAACACTCAATGGTGGCAGAATCGGAATAGCTGCCCAAGCTTTAGGCATTGCTGCGGGAGCTTATGAGTTGGCGCTCGCTTACTCCAAAGAGCGAAAAGCATTTGGAAAACCTATCAGCCAGCACCAAGCAATACAATTCAAACTAGCTGACATGGCTACGACGATTGAAGCAGCCCGACTTTTGGTGTACAAAGCTGCTTGGCTGAAAGATCAAGGTGAAGACTATTCTCATGCCTCTGCCATGGCAAAATTATATGCTTCTCAAGTAGCAATGGATGTAACCATTGAGGCGGTTCAAGTACACGGAGGCTATGGCTTTGTCAAAGAATATCATGTGGAGCGGCTAATGAGAGACGCTAAAATCACTCAAATTTACGAAGGAACCTCCGAAATTCAGAAAATAGTGATATCTAGAGGTATCTTGAGGTAGTTATCTAAAACCAAACGAAAGGGTATAATTTCAATTAATTATACCCTTTTTTTATTTTTTTTAATCCCATTCCTAAAAAGTTATGTTTTTTGATTAGAAAAATTATATTTTTGAATTTTACCCATTCTGCAACTTATTCATGGAATATTACAACAAAGTCATAGAGTCAGTAAATGTTAGATTTATTCGAGGAAATAATTTTAGCCTTGAAAAACCTTTTACAGTCAAAGACTACAAAGAGACTGATAACACCCTGATCCTGCTTCATCACGGTACGTTGAAGTTTGGCGACGATCAAGAATTACTCAACGAAGGGGAAGTGCTTTTTCTTCCAGCTGATCAAAAAACTAAGCTTACTTTTGGAAGCAGTCCAAAAAAGTCTGATTTATCCAATCAACAATTTAAAGAGAGCAAGAAGAAATACCTTCAGAGCATTTCCTTCAAAGACATCCAAAATATGGAGGAGGACTGTATTTCAATGGCCAGCTTTGACTCCAAAGTTTTCGATGTGGTCAACTTCTTCAATTCACTCGACATTCCCCCTTTTATCATTCGATTCAACGATCGTCTTGCCACAATCATCGAAGACTTGATGAAAGAGGTTGAGGTAAGTCATGTTGGAAAAGAGCGAATCCTCAAAAGTCAAACTGAAATCTTGGTAATCGAGCTGCTTCGCCATATTTTGAAGAATCGATTATTCCTTGAGGAGCTTTCCACTAATGCCACCTATTTCAAAGATCCTAGGTTGATCGATTTATTTAACTTTATCAAGACCAACCTTGGAGGCGATCTTTCTAATAAAGTTTTGGCTCAGATCGCTAATGTATCCGAAGATTACGTAGGGCAATATTTCAAAATGCTTACCGGAATTAATCCTCAGGACTACATCGAATACCAGCGAATGGAAACTGCCGTGGAGTTGCTTAGGACCTCTAAAAAATCAATTCGCGATATCGGAAAGGACGTAGGGTATAAGGACACTGCATATTTCTGCCGAAGGTTCAAAATGATGTATGGTGTACCGGCTGGAAAGATGCGCCGGAGAGAGTCACTAATTAACGTGCAATGATCGATTCATTGCCGCTTTAAATGCCAAGGCCTCGACCAGAAAGTCGGGGTCTTTTTCTATGCTATTACCCAACACCAGAAGGTTTGCTCCTGCTAGAAATGCATTTTTCATTTTAGGAATTGAGTCGATCCCTCCGCCCACAATAATCGGATGCTCGACCGCTTCGCGAACAGCTCGAATTACTTCAGTGGAAACTGGATTGCTGGAACCACTACCTGCATCTAAGAAAAAAAACTTCATTCCCAAAAATTGCCCTGCCAAGGCTGTTGACTTAGCTAGATTAGGTTCGGAGTTTGGGATTGGAGTAGTTTGGCTGATATACTGTACACTCGTGATTTCATGCTCATTGATAAGCAAATAACCCGTTGGAAGTACTTCCAATCCCATTTTTTGAATAATTGGAGCAGCTGAAACCTGATGACCGATCAGAAACTCAGGATTTCTTCCTGAAATAAGGGATAGGAACAAGATGGCATCTGCATGTTGGGTAAGCTGATATCGAGAGCCGGGAAAAATGACCACCGGGATTTCTCCAGCTAGTTCTTTCAATATCAATACAACCTCATCAAAATTGTCCCGGTCAAATTGGCTCCCTCCCACAAAAATCAGATCCAAATCACTTTGGCGAATCCATGAAAAATCAGCTCTGAGCCTGTCGAGATCCGATATTTTATCAGGATCGACTAGCCAAGCGATGCCTTTATTCCCAGAAGTCTGGAATGAAATTAGGAGTTTACTTACTTTCTTCTGGCGATTTGGCATCCTCTCTGGAAGTAAACAAATTTGGGAGGAATTTTTCTTTAGCGTAAGCCAATCCTACCATCAATAATCGTTCTCGGAGCGAAGGCCAAAAGGTGCCCTTGTTCGTAGCAGTCAATTTATTTTTTAATTCCTTAGTCAGTAATCCTTCTCGCTCTAATAAAATAAGTGCTTGATCCGTTTCCCGATTTCGACTTTTTTTCTTTTTGAGCATGAAGGCATAAGCCACTAACCCCACGGCCAAAGCTACACCCCCAACCTTAAGATAGCCCTTAGAGCCTTCTTTAAAAAGCTGTACTTGTTTCATAAAGGTTTGTTCAAGTTCTTCTGATTTTTTTTCAAGTTCATTACTCATTGTTTTTCCCCTTTTTACTATTAAAAATAAACCTTCGAAGCATTGATTCTGCGCCACTTTGCACTGTATCGGAATATCTGGAATAATAGGCTATTCCAAACAAAACTAGATAAATAGCCCCAACCAACAAGAATCCCATATAAGGGGATTTAGTATATTGACTCAAGAAAAAGGCAAGCGAAAAACTAAGAAACAAAATTACCAATAGTGCTAAAACAATCATAAATGTCAAAAGAAGTATCCGAAATACAATTCCGATTAATTTCTCCTGGATTTCAAATTTCACCAATTCTACCTTGGTTTCTACGATTCCTTTAACTGTGTTTATTAATTCTCCTAATCTTAACATACCAAATTTTACATAAAAATAATAACCTAATATAAGCTAATCTACAAGATCAAAAAAATCAACCAGTCGGCATTGGCTCTTCTTCTTGATAAAATTTGAAGCGCAAAACCGTTTCCAACGCCAACCTAATCGCAGTATTAATTGGATATTGTTGAGCTAATGAACTGTCGATTTCTTCAATTAATTGGTAATATCTTGAAGCCAAAGGAATCGCTAAATCTGTATTGATTCGTAGAGACGTCTCGGCAAACTCTTCTGACTTTTCGATCTTCAGTATTTTGCAAATAATTAAATCTTTTGCTCCATACTTGTTTTTCCTTGCAGAAGCTGCAAAAAGCCTGCAAATCATACCTCGACTTGCATAGTTGGTACAATATCCATTCTTTCCTTCTGACCCATGAGCGCGATATACGATACAGCTTTTGCTCTCCTCCTCAGAATCCAAAAGTGTCAAAACAGTGTCAGATAAACCTTTTTTATAAAAATCAAAGGCTAAAGGAAGGAACTCAAGAGGTGAGGCTGATACCTCTGGATTTGCACAACATGCTCCACAGCCAGACAGGCAACCCAAACCGCTTTCAGCCGCATATTGCTTCGATTCTTCCCCAAGTTGTTCAAATAAAATTGATACAGCTTGAGATTTTTCGGAGAGGTTCATGGGATATTAATTTTCGCAAAAGTACAGTGCAGTGTGTTTGATTGATTCTTATCAATACTAAATTTTTTTATATTGAAAGCCAGACAATTAGCAGTTTCGATTTGGATTTAGTTCCAATTTCTACTCCATTAGCGAGACTAGATCGTTTTCTTTAAAACAAATTCAATTTTATGAGCAACGAAGAACAACAAAAAGCAGAGGATCGAATCCGAAGTGCCTTCAAGGAGCGTGATTGGAATGAGATCAAAAGCGCAGATTCCTGGGCGATTTTTAAGATCATGTCCGAGTTTGTCGTGGGGTTTGAGAAGCTGGCCAAAATTGGTCCCTGTGTTTCTATTTTCGGTTCAGCTCGCACGCCAAGAGATCATGACCACTACAAAATGGCTGAGGAAATCGCTGCAAAACTCGTCAGACATGGCTATGGAGTAATCACAGGTGGCGGTCCTGGAATCATGGAAGCTGGAAATAAAGGAGCCTATTCAGAGGGTGGTAAGTCAGTTGGATTGAATATCGAATTACCTTTTGAGCAATTCAACAATATCTACATCGATCGAGACAAATTGATGACTTTCGATTATTTCTTTGTAAGAAAGGTCATGTTCATCAAATATTCTCAAGGATTTGTAGTGTTGCCTGGGGGATTTGGAACTTTGGACGAGTTTTTTGAGTCCTTGACACTAATTCAAACCAACAAAATCGGAAAATTTCCAATCGTCTTGGTAGGTAGAGCCTACTGGCAAGGACTTGTTGACTGGATCAAAAGCACACTACTTTCTCATCATTACATCAACGAAGAGGACCTTGATCTCTTTTATGTGGTCGAAGATGCTACCGAAGCAGTAAAAGTAATCGATGAATTCTACAGCAAATACCTGCTTAGTCCAAATTTCTAATGCAAAAAGGACATCTAGCCATTCTTTATTTTTTGATTTTCCTCTGCCTTTCGCTGACAGTGTACTCACTTTTGCGAAGCAATAAGAGCGAGGTGCCAATTCTTCAGAATACGGAGCAAAACCTATTCACAACCTCGAAAGGGTCTTTTAGGGATTCGGTGAAGATTTTCAAATTACCTGACACGTTGACTTTTGCTGGAGAATCTGTTCCACTAGCTATCCCTGATGTACGAGAGCGGCTGGAGCGCGAACTCTATGTCAATGCCTATTGGGAGTCAAATATGGTTTTACTGATGAAGCGCTCGAGCAAGTTCCTTCCTCAGATCGAAAAATGGCTGGAAGCCAATCAAATCCCAGAGGATTTTAAATACTTAGCCATTGCCGAATCAGGCTTGATGAATGCGGTCTCTTCAGCTGACGCTAGAGGTTTTTGGCAGTTTATGGAGTCTACCGCAAAAGAATATGGTCTCGAGGTCAGTAATGAAGTAGATGAGCGCTATCACCTAGAAAAGTCTACAAACGCTGCGGCAAAGTATTTGAAAAAAGCACATCAGAAATTTGGGGATTGGACAGCAGTAGCAGCCAGCTACAATATAGGCCAGTCCGGCTTTGCCAGAAGACAAGAAGAGCAGTTGATTGCTAATTATTACGAGCTCTACCTCAACGAGGAAACGAGCCGATATCTGTTTAGAATCCTCGCTTTTAAGGTGATTTTTGAAAACCCAACCGAATTTGGATTCAATTTACGACCAGGAGATTATTACCAAAATCCCCCTCTAAGAAGCATTGAAGTAAAGGATGACATCAAAAATCTTGCTTCTTGGGCAAAAATGAATAATAGCAATTACAAAGAACTGAAGCAATACAATCCTTGGCTTCGCGATAAGGATCTCAACGTAAAGAGAGGTCGAATCTATGAACTGCTCTTGCCAGAATAAATAAAGGATATTGAAACCAATGAATGCTGAGAATAGGATAAACTCATAAAATCAATCGGTGGATTTATTTTAGAGCCGGGATTAACCTAATCAATTGGAATAAGAATCATCCTTGGTTCATATTTCCTATTCAGTCAAATTCTATGGCAATTTGGAACAAAGCCCTGCAGAATCAGCTTACTATCTTGGAATCTAGCTAGCCCATCCCTTTCTAATTTCGTACCTTCGCCGATTGTATTTGTCCACTGATTTATGAGTAATCCTATTTCTTCTCAAGAAGAATTCATTGAAATTTTTGGTGCTCGCGAGCACAATCTTAAAAATCTAGATCTTAAAATCCCACGCAACAAGCTGGTTGTAATCACTGGATTAAGTGGTAGCGGGAAGAGTTCGCTGGCATTTGACACCATTTATGCCGAGGGGCAGCGTCGCTACATGGAGAGTTTCTCCGCCTATGCACGTTCTTTTCTAGGAGGTTTGGAGCGACCTGACGTGGACAAAATCAATGGACTATCCCCAGTAATTGCTATTGAGCAAAAGACCACTTCCAAAAATCCTCGATCAACAGTCGGCACGGTTACAGAAATCTATGATTTCATGCGACTGCTGTATGCCCGTGCAGGGGAGGCTTTTTCTTATTTAAATGGGAAAAAAATGGTTCGTCAAACGGAAGATCAGATTGTTGAGCAGCTTTTTTCCAATTTCCTTGACAAGAAATTATACATCTTGGCTCCTGTGGTCAAAGGCCGAAAGGGTCATTACCGGGAGCTTTTTGAGCAGATTCGAAAAATGGGATTTTCCAAAGTAAGAGTCGATGGAGTGGTCATGGAAGTGGTACCCAAAATGCAAGTGGATCGATACAAAATCCATGATATTGAGATTGTCATTGATCGAATTGTCGCTGATGAATCGGACCGATTTCGAATTACTCAATCCTTAAAATCCGCCCTTCAGCATGGAAAAGGTGTGATGATGCTTCGTGATGAGGAAGGAGAAATTCACCATTTTTCTAAATACCTGATGGATCCTGAGACTGGACTATCTTATGAGGAACCAGCCCCAAATAGCTTTTCCTTCAACAGTCCCTATGGTGCTTGTCCAGTTTGCAATGGCTTAGGAATTACCGAAGAAATTACGCAAGAAAGTATCATCCCAGACCCAAATTTAAGTATTACCAGAGGCGGAATCGCTCCGCTGGGTGAGTATCGCGACATTTGGATTTTCAAGAAAATTGAAGCAATCCTCAAGCATTACAAATGCTCAATGAGTACTCCTATCAAAAATCTCCCGCCAGACGTGGTGGACATATTATTGAATGGAGATAAAGTAGAAGTGGCTGTGGACTCCGTCAAATATCCAGGTACCAAATGGCATACAACCTTTGAAGGAATCATCAATTTTCTTCAAAAATATCAGGAAGGCAGTTCGGACAAAATTCAAGATTGGGTGAGTGAATTCACGGTGACCCAAACCTGTGCAGAATGCGATGGCTATCGTTTAAAAAAAGAAGCCCTCCATATCAAACTAGATAATACACATATCGGCCAGCTGGCGATGATGGATATTCGAGGACTTGGCGAATGGTTTGAAGATCTGGAAAGCAGACTTTCAGAGAAGCAAAATATCATCGCCTCGGAGGTTTTGAAGGAAATCCGAAAAAGAATCGGCTTTCTGCTAGACATAGGTTTGGATTACCTCTCACTGAATCGACCGCTTCGAACTTTGTCTGGTGGTGAGGCACAGCGAATCCGACTAGCCACGCAGATCGGCACACAGCTCGTGGGCGTATTGTATATATTAGATGAACCTAGCATTGGCCTGCATCAGCGAGATAATGTGAAGTTGATCAAAGCCCTTCAAAGTCTTCGCGACTTGGGAAATTCGGTTTTGGTAGTCGAGCATGATAAAGATATGATGCTGGAATCTGACTATATCCTCGACATGGGTCCAGGAGCAGGACGACATGGTGGACATATCGTGACCGCTGGCACTCCAAAAGAGATATTGAAAACCTCGGGAGTCACTGCCAGTTACCTCACTGGAAAACTTGGGCTCCCTATCCCGAAAACGCGAAGAAAAGCGAAGAAAGGCGAGCTTTTCTTAAAAGGAGCAAGTGGAAATAACCTGAAGAATGTGGACTTACGCCTGCCTTTGGGAACTTTGATCTGTATCACTGGGGTGTCCGGATCTGGTAAAAGTACCCTGATCCATGAGACGCTCTATCCCATTTTGAATCGAGAAATCTATCACTCCAAAAAAGAGCCAATGCCCTACGTGCGCATCGATGGATTGAAAGAACTCGATAAAGTCATCGAAGTGGATCAATCCCCAATCGGGCGAACTCCAAGATCTAATCCAGCTACTTACACTGGTGTTTTCTCAGACATACGAGCCTTATTTACGGACCTTCCTGAGTCAAAAATTCGAGGCTACAAGCCGGGTCGTTTTTCCTTTAATGTAAAAGGAGGCAGATGCGAAGATTGTGAAGGTGCAGGTATGAAACTGGTGGAGATGGATTTTCTTCCTGATGTCCATGTTCCATGCGAGACCTGCAAAGGAAAACGTTACAATCGGGAGACTTTGGAAGTACGATTCAAAGGCAAATCGATTTCAGACGTGCTGGATATGACGGTTGAGCAGGCGGTAGAGTTCTTCGAGTTTCTGCCGAAGATTCTTCGCAAAATCAAGACATTAAACGAGGTCGGTTTGGGATACATCACCCTAGGGCAGCATGCCACAACCCTTTCAGGGGGAGAGGCTCAGCGAGTCAAATTGGCTACCGAACTTTCCAAAAAAGATACCGGTAAGACCTTTTATATTCTTGACGAACCAACGACGGGTTTGCATTTCAAGGATATAGAGCTACTTATGCTCGTTGTTCAGGGATTGGTGGATAAAGGAAATACTGTACTCATCATCGAGCACAACTTGGACATCATCAAGATGGCCGATTACATCGTGGACTTAGGGCCAGAAGGTGGAAATAAAGGTGGGAATATCGTCGCTCAGGGAACTCCAGAACAAGTGGCAGCGAATAAAGGAAGCTACACCGGTAAATTTCTAAAGGCTGAGTTAACCCCTTGATTCAAATACAAATCAACTGATATCTCCTCTTATCAAATTATAAATCCTTGTGCACATGAGTTCATTACCTTTGAAATTCATGAATAAGGAACGGTTATATTGGTTTTTACAGCTGGTGGGCTGGGGAGGCTTTGCTTTTGTAATCATTTTTCTAGCTTCACTATCGAGTGGCGTTTCGGCAGTGCAAGTGTGGGCATTCATTGTTTTGGCGATATTTAACCTTATTTCCACCCACTTTCTAAGGTACCTTGTTAAGGCTTATAATTGGTTCAAGCTGCGAATTCCTCAGCTCTTGTTCCAATCGCTTTTAGCAATTTTGGCATTGAGTTTTGTCAATGTAGTAGCACAGATTCTGATCAATATTGTCTTTGGCACACTGAGTCCAGTTGAGGATTTTAGGGTTTTAGTGATCTTGGCCAATCTCTTTCAGGCATTTCTGTTCTATGCCATGTGGTTTTTGCTTTACTTTTTTTTCCACTTTCTTGACAACTACAATACTTCCTTGAAATACGAGGCGAAGATCAACGAGATCCGATTGAATCACTTGAAGAGTCAGCTTAATCCACATTTTATATTCAATGCACTGAACAGTGTCCGCGCACTAGTGGATGAAGACCCGGTCAAAGCCAAATCAGCGATCACCAGAATCTCCAATATGCTTCGATTTTCGCTGATGATGGATAAAAAACAAACCATTGAATTTGCAGAAGAACTAAACATTGTAAAAGATTACCTCGAGCTTGAATCGATTCGATTTGAGGAGCGATTGAATGTAGATTATTTGGTTGAGGATGAATCCTATAGCTATAAAATTCCTCCCATGATGCTACAGACAATTGTGGAGAATGCGATAAAACACGGGATCTCTAACCTGGTCAAAGGCGGAATAATCGAAATCAAGTGCAGGGAAGGTTTAGATGATGATTTGTATATTCAAGTCAAAAATAGTGGACACTTGGACCAAGCGCCTAGTCTCAAATCCAAAGGAGATGAGGGACATGGACTGAGCAATACAGTACAACGGTTGAAACTAATCTATGGAGATCGGGCTAGTTTTCGGATCTTCAACTCCGGAAATCAATTCGTGATCACCGAAATAAAGATTCCCAAACAAAGGACTAACTTAGAAAGAACAAACTAACAGCATATGCGAGCAATTGTAATAGACGATGAAAGACTAGCTCGAAAGGAGCTGATCAACCTTTTAAACCAACTAGAAAGTGTAGAAGTAGTTGGCGAAGCGGTAAACGTGGATGATGCCAAAGATAAAATTGACCAATTAAACCCTGATGTGATCTTCTTGGATATTCAGATGCCTGAGAAGAGCGGCTTCGATTTGTTGGAGGAATTGGATAATGTCCCTCACGTAATCTTCACAACGGCATATGATGAGTATGCGCTCAAAGCGTTCCAAGTAAACGCCCTAGACTATCTACTCAAGCCAATCGAACCAAAACGACTGGAGGAAGCGATCACTAAACTTCAAAATAAAATAGAGGGGAATCAAAAAACAGAAGCTGGATCCTCCAATTTCAATTCCAAAAAATTGAATTTAGATGACCAGGTTTTTGTCAAAGATGGCGATCGTTGCTGGTTCGTAAAGCTTTCCAATGTCAGGCTGTTTGAATCCGATGGGAATTATATCAAGGTTTATTTCGATAATTTCAAACCCATGATCCATAAATCTCTCAATGCATTGGATGAACGATTGGATGAGAAGTCTTTCTTTCGGGCAAGTCGTAAACATATCATCAATCTGGGTTGGGTAGAGGGCATCGAGCCTTGGTTCAACGGAGGATTAGTTGTCACTCTAAGAGGAGGAGATAAAATAGAAGTAAGCAGAAGACAAGCGGCCCGATTTAAGGAAATGATGAGCCTTTAATACTTTCATGTCCAAAAAAAAGCATTTGATTTTCAAAATAAAATGCGCTATTTTGAGGTATGCTGAAAACAAAGCAGCTTAGTTTTCAATAAACCTCTAATCCTAACCTTGGTCGCCTAATATGAAAGAAGAGCGGATCTTGATCGTCGAAGACGACATTAATATTGCAGAAAATATTCAAGAAATTCTTGAATTATTAGGCTACGTGAACATTGATATTGCGAATTCTGCAAATCAATGTATTAAAGTGGTTAAAAAAAATCGCCCGGATTTGATCTTCATGGATATCAAACTCAAAGGCGACAAAGACGGGATCGAACTGGGTGAAATCGTCAAGCAGATGGTAGATGCACCACTGGTATATGTGACTTCTTACTCAGACCCGACGATTATTGAGCGTGCCAAGCGAATCAATCCAGCTGGATTTATTGTGAAGCCATTCAATACAAATGATATACATGCGATCGTAGAAATTGTACTTTACAATAAGCGAACTAAGCCAAGTACGGAAGTTGCAGCTGTAAAAAGTACTACGGATAGTCCTTTCTTGGTCGATGATTCGGTTTACATCAAAGCAGACAATGCATTTGAAAAGGTGCCCTACACCGATCTTTATTATGTTGAAGCTAACGGAAACATGGTGACTATCTTCACTAAAAATCGAGATTACAGCATCCGAAAATCCATGAAGGAAATTGAAGAAATTCTTCCTTCTCAGTTTTTCCTAAGGGTCCAAAAATCCTTCATCGTCAACTTGAAGCAAATTGAGAGCTTTAGTACCAAAGAAATTTTCCTAACTGGTGGAGCAGTTGTCCAAGTAGGACGGCAGTATTACAATAGCTTCTTAGCAAAATTGAATACCATTACTGAAAGCTAAAAAGAAAGAGGTGGGTAAAACCCACCTCATTAGCTTAATCAAACAATCAACCAAATTAACCCTTACGAGTAGTTTTAAGTCCATTGAAGGCAAATATCACCTGCCTCATTGGACTTATTTTTTTGAGATGCCGCTTGATCAAGTGGCATCATAATCGATACAGTTCCGATTCCAGTAGTTGGTTTAGTATATTCAAATCGGGCAGTCTGCTTTGTAAGTTTTGTTTCGTGATTTGCCTTCAGGACGATGGTCAATGCCATTAAAATCCCCAGTGCAGCACAAACATTTTTCTGAGTAAATAATGAAGTAATCATGACAGTAATAAGTTGGTTTAGCTTTCTATCCTACCTATTCCAAAAAGCGCCCCATTTTTACAATAATTTGATAATCAGCGATTTAAATATTGTCCTCCAAAATAACTGTTCGCTTCCGTACAGGATTTCCCCAGCTTCGAACAATCAGTTCAGGGTCACAAGGTTACAGCTTCTGCGGTTTTTAACGATTAAAAAGTACGACGGCTAAAGACCGATTGACCTTTTATCGACAGAAAACAGGATTCAGTTCAAATCAAATTGTATGATCTTAAGCGGCCGGATCGATAAATATTTATTGGATGGTGATGATAAACCTATGATGATTTTTAAAATTTTTTCTACAAAAAATTTATTTCGTGCATGATTGCAGATTGATACAATGAAATACCGAAGCCTATCAAATCTAAAATGATCCCAACCTCCTGATTTGAAAAAATCTTCAAAAGATATCCTTAAAGGCCCTCTCGGCAGCATAATACCCGCACATCCCATGTACTCCTCCGCCGGGAGGTGTCGATGATGAACATAGGTAAACTCCCTTTGCGGATGTTCTATAGGGCGAAAGCCTTAACACCGGGCGGGTAAAAAGCTGCCCGATATCCAATACGCCTCCATTGATATCACCTCCAATATTATTGGGATTATATTGTTGCAACTGAGCCGTATTGAGACTGGTTTTGGCAAGAATAGTCTTTTTGAATCCAGGGGCATATCTTTCAATCTGACTTTCGATCACATCACTCATATCCAATTTGGACCCATGGGGGACATGGCAGTAGGCCCATGCGGTATGTTTTCCATTTGGAGCTCTCGAGGAATCAAAAAGACTCTGTTGGGCCACCAAAACATACGGCTTGGCAGTATGTTTTCCCTGCCAGGTTTCCCGCTCACCTAACGAAATTTCTTCGATGGTACTTCCGAGATGAACCGTTCCTGCTTTACGGGCCTCCTCTGCTATAAATGGAATGGCTCCATTTAATGCCCAATCCATTTTGAACACGCCCATCCCGTACCGGTATCTTCTCAACTGCCACTTATAGAGCGATGAAAGTTGGTCTCCTGCTAGTTGCAGCAATTGCCTTGGAGTCACATCCAACAGGACTGACTTGCTTTGCGGAAGTTGGTTTAGATCAGTCACATAAAAATCAGTTTTGATTTCACCCCCTAAAGAGGTAAAATAAGATGCAAGCGCATTTGCAATTCCTTGAGATCCACCCTTTACCACAGGCCATCCTTTTTGATGGCCTGAACCCAACAAAACCATTGCTATGGCGGCGGTAGTAAACTTATCCAAGGGCAGCATTCCGTGGGCGGCCATTCCTGCCCATAGGCCTTTCGCTTTTTTAGTCCTGAATGTTTTGTTACCCAAGCCCTCTGCAGATTGGAGCGCTTTTAACCCGAAGCGAGCTAGAGAAATAGGGGCCTTCGGGATTTTTAATGGTCCCAAAAAATCCGGCAGAAGAGTTGACCAGTTCTTGGATAATGGTTGCATGAGGCTCAGGTATGCATCCTCATCTCCCTCTAATGCAGAAGCGGTTTGGGAAAGATTGTTAAAAAGAGCAGCCGCGCTGCCATCATCAAAAGGATGGGCTGCTAAAATTTCGGGATGAATATATTCGAGTCCGAATTTTTGTAGAGGAAGAGTTTCAAAAAAGGGCGATGCAATGGCCAAGGGATGAATGGCGGAACATATATCATGATTGAAGCCAGGAAGTGTGACTTCTTCGGTCCGCATTCCACCACCAATTGTTTCTTTTCCTTCTACCAACAAAACCTGAAGTCCTTTCTGCTGTAGCCTTATAGCCGCCGCTAGACCATTTGGACCGGCACCCACTACTATGGCATCATAAGAATTCTTTTTCACTGATTGTCCGTTTAGTTTCATAATCCTTCGCCTGCATTATTACTTAACCCTACATCGAATTTCCTGTTCATTATATTTCAGGATCAGTAAATATCAAAAAGTATTTGGAACCCAAAAAAAAGAAAAAGAAAACAGAGCCAGCATTATATATCAATTTTAGAAAGCGCATCACTATTTCTATCAAATTCTTAACCCCATAATAACCCGAAAAAAATAAAATCCTA
>JBBQDY010000027.1:0-18734 GCA_038320155.1 Cytophagales bacterium | reverse complement strand
ATGCATTCTGGATGGGAACTCATGAGGTGACTTGGGATGCATTTGAGCTTTTCTTGGATAAAAACTACGAATTGGCGATTTCAGAAGAACCAATTGGAGAACGGGTCGATGGTTTGTCCCGACCTAGTTTACCTTACTTAGACATGACTTTTGGGATGGGAAAAGAGGAAAAGCCAGCGATTGGAATGACTCAATATGGAGCGATCCAATATTGCCATTGGTTATTCTTAAAAACAGGAATTTTCTATCGACTCCCAACTGAGGCAGAATGGGAATATGCAGCAAAAGCTGGATCAATTAGCTTATATTTCTTTGGTGATGATCCAAAAGCGCTGGGTGACTATGCATGGACTGCCGAAAATGCGAAAGAATCCACTCAAAAAGTGGGAGCCAAAAAGCCTAGTCCTTGGGGACTATTTGACATTTATGGGAATGTATTGGAGTGGACCTATGATCAATACGATGCTGATTTTTATAAAAGATCAACAGCGAAAAATCCTGTAAACCCTGCTGAAAAATTATATCCAAGAGTAGTCCGAGGAGGAAGTTTTGCCAGTTTACCAACTGAAATCAGCTCAGCTAAACGATTCCTGAGCAGCCCAGATTGGAAGCGAATTGATCCCCAAATCCCAAAAAGCCAATGGTGGTTTCCCGAAGCCCCATTTCTGGGTTTGAGACTCGTGCGACCATTAGATCCTCCGTCACCGGAAGAAATTAATGCCTATTATTCCAAAAGCCCAATAACTGATTATTAAACCTAAAATGACCCGATTATGAAAAACATGAATTCAAGACGAGACTTCATCAAAACCGGCGCATTAGTGACCGGTGGAGTCTTAGCATCTCCATTTATTGTGCCCGGCGCTTACGCAGCACCAGCGAATGAACTGAAACTCGCAGTCATAGGCTGTGGCGGTAGAGGAACAGGAGCGGTATTTCAAGCGATGGAAACTGGACATCCTATCAAATTGGTTGCGATGGCCGATGCTTTCCGAGATCGATTGGACAATAGTTACAAATTGATCTCAGAAAAATATGGTGCTTCCAAAGTTGCAGTGCCAGAGGAAATGAAATTGACAGGTTTTGAAGGATATAAGGAAGCAATTGCGGCAGCAGATGTGGTGATTTTGGCCACTCCTCCAGGTTTCCGTCCGATGCACTTTGAGGAAGCAGTAAAGCAAGGGAAGCAGATTTTCATGGAAAAACCAGTGGCAACTGATGCAGCTGGGATCCGAAGAGTGCTCAAGGCTGCGGAAGAAGCAAAGGCAAAAAAGCTAAATGTGGTTGTGGGATTACAGCGGCATTATCAGAATAACTATCGGGAGACCATCAAGCGAATTCACGATGGAGCAATTGGAGATATCACCGGAGGACAAGTCTATTGGAATGACGGGGGAGTTTGGGTGCGCGAAAGAAAGCCTGAGATGACCGAAATGGAATATCAAATGCGAAACTGGTATTATTTCAATTGGCTCTGCGGCGATCATATCACCGAGCAGCACGTGCATAACATTGATGTGGCCAATTGGGTGAAAAAAGGATATCCTGTCAAAGCTGAAGGTACTGGCGGTAGAGAAATTCGAACTGGCAAAGAGCATGGCGAAATATTTGATCACCACGTCGTGTCCTTTACGTATGCCGATGGTTCTGTGATTCACAGTGAGTGCAGACACTTTCCTGGTGCAGCGAACCGAGTAGATGAGGCTTTCCAAGGTACCAAAGGAAAAGTATATATGAGTGCCGGCAATCATGGCGTATTGACTGATTGGAAAGGAAATGAGCTCTATAATCATCCGCGAGAAAATCAGCCCAACCCATACCAGCAAGAGCATGATGAGCTTTGGGCTGCATTGGTCAAAGGCGAGTATAAGTTTGCGGATGCAGAAAATGCTGCAAAAAGTACGATGACTTCTATCATGGGACGATATGCGACTTATTCCGGTAAGCCATTGACTTGGGATGAAGCGATCAACGGTTCTGTGGATCTGTTTCCTGAGCGATTAGCTTGGGATGCAACGCCTAAAATTGTACCGGGCCCAGATGGCTACTATCCACATGCTGTTCCAGGTAAAACTAAAGTGATCTAAACTATGGAACGTAGAAATTTCATTAAAAATATCGGGCTGACGACAGCTATTTTAGGTATCTCAGGATCTTCGACCCTTTCCGCTTTGGGAAGTAATAAAGTTGAACCCACTTTCAATATGGATTTTGCACCCCATTTTGGCATGTTCAAAAACTCAGCTCCAGGCGGAATATTTGATGAGTTGAGATTTATGGCAGATCAGGGATTCCGCTCCTTAGAGGATAACGGTTTGCTAAAGCGATCTGTAGAAGACCAAGAAAAAATTGGAAAGCTTTTAAATGAGCTAGGTATGCGGATGGGAGTTTTTGTGATCGATGGTGGAGACAATTGGAAGACCTCGCTGACGACTGGCAAAAAAGAGTTCTTGGATGTTTTTCTAGCTACTTGTCGGCAATCTGTTGAAACAGCCAAACGGGTAGATGCGAAATGGATGACTGTTGTCCCCGGATTTTTCGAGAGAAATTTACCGATTGGAATCCAAACTGGAAATGTCATTGAAGCGCTCCGAAAAGGGGCAGAAATCTTCGAGCCTCATGGAATGACGATGGTGCTGGAGCCACTAAGTGATACACCTGAACTGTTTCTTCGACATGCCGATCAGACACACATGATTTGTAAAGCCGTGGACAGTCCCAGTTGCAAAATCCTTTATGACATCTATCACATGCAGCGCAACGAAGGAAACCTGATCGCTACTATGGAGAAGACTTGGGATGAAATCGCCTATATCCAAATCGGAGACAATCCCGGAAGGAAAGAACCGGGTACAGGAGAAATCCACTATGGCAATGTATTTAAGTACATCCACGAAAAGGGTTTCAAAGGAGTCATGGGAATGGAGCATGGCAATGCATTGCCGGGTGTTGCTGGAGAAAAAGCGCTAATTGCAGCCTATCGAAATGTAGATATCAAGAACTGATTTAATGAATAAAATAATTATTGGGCTTTCTGTCCTAGTCTTTAGCTTTTCCTGTAATCAAAAAACTGAGCAATTAGCAAGTGAACCTTTGGGCTGGGAAATTTTTGAGACCCCAGTGGATGCTTCCTTAAGGGGGCTTTCTCCCATTACAGCTGATATTGCTTGGATGAGTGGATCGAAGGGAACGTGGCTCCGGACCTTGGATGGGGGCAATACTTGGGAGCATGGGGTCATTGATGGACAAGTGGATGTGGATTTTCGATCCATTCAGGGATTTGACGCCGAGCATGCCATTGTAGTTTCTGCAGGTCAGCCTGCTGTCATCTATAAAACCTCGGATGGAGGAAAGTCATGGAAACTTACACATCAGGAGGACACAGCTGCATTTCTAGATGGTATTACCTTTTCAGATCAGAATACAGGCTTTGTATTTGGCGACCCGGTTGATGGTAAATGGATGATCTTGAAGACGGTCAATCAAGGGGAAACCTGGTATGCAATTCCCAATCTTCCTGAAGTTGTGGAGGGAGAAGCGGCGTTTGCAGCCAGTGCAAGTTCGATGATGGCGATGGACAACATATTGGTTCTTGGGAGTGGAGGCAAGGAGTCTTACCTTCATATTTCAAAGGATGGTGGAGACAGTTGGGCTAAATTCATCGCTCCTCTTACTCAAGGAGAAGGCTCTCAAGGGATTTTTGCTTTGACAGGGCTTCTATCCGGTGAGGTAGTTTGCGTGGGAGGAGATTACTTGCAGGAAGGTTCGACTCAAGGAAATGTTGGAATTTTTCTGACCGCAACTAATGAATGGTTGACAGTAGAAGACCCACCGACAGGATATCGGTCAGGGGTAGCTTATTTCAATCGGACAGAATGGTTGATCACAGTAGGGCCAAATGGCTCAGATTTTTCTGATGACGGAGGGATCAATTGGCAGAATTTTTCAGAAGAAGGTTTTCATTCAGTGAAAGCAGGAAGTGCGACAGGATCAGTCTGGGCTTCTGGGGGAAATGGGAAAGTTGCAAAATTAAAATTTTGAAAATAATTAGCTGATTTATTAGCTATTGGATCAAGAATTCAAAGAATTATTCAATTTTAAATAAAATAATAAGTTAGTTTTTTACAAAGGCTCAGGCTTTATTATTTAAATTGATATTTTTGAAGAGAGTTCACCTAAAAACCTTAGTAAATTAATAATAGAATGTTTGAAATAATTCCATCCATATGGTTGATTAACGGGAAATGTGTCCGGTTAAAAAGAGGCGATTTTGCTACTGAACAGGTGATTTCCAACAATCCTCTTGAGATTGCCCAAGCATTTGAATCGATTGGTTTAAAGCGACTTCACTTGGTAGATTTGGATGGTGCGAGAAGGGGGGAGCCTAAAAATTACCATATTTTGGAGGCAATCACAGGATATACAGATTTGAAAGTGGATTTTACCGGTGGGATTAGAACTGACGGAGATGTAATTAAATCGTTTGAATTTGGAGCCTCTACAGTTACTGTAAGTTCTGCAGCCGCCAATCACCCGGAGAGATTTTCACAGTTGCTACTTTCCTATGGAAGAGAAAAAATCAACCTTGCTGCTGATGTGAATCCTTCAGATTATAAAATCAAGATCAGAGGTTGGCTTAAAAAGACAGAAATTGACCTATTCGATCATATCGAGTTTTTTCATGAAAGAGGATTGAAATATTTGAAGTGCTCTGATGTCACTAGAGATGGTCTGGCGGAAGGCCCTAATTTCAAGCTTTTCCAAGAGATTCGGGATCGATTCCCTGCTATTCATTTGGCGGCAAGTGGAGGCGTGAGAGGAATAGATGATTTCAGAAAACTACGAGAAATGGGTGTGACTGCTGCTGTATTTGGAAGAGCTTACTACGAGGGGCTTATCAGTATTGAAGAATTGAAGGAGTTCAATGACGAGAACAAATAAAAAAAGAGGCATTTGCCTCTTTTTTCGTTTTAGTCTGCTTTAAATTTATCTACGATATATAAAAAGATATTGAAATTAAGAGTAGAAGGAGCCGATTCTGGTTTTTTACCTTCACCAACCAGCCCAGGTTCTTTTTTTGCAGGGCTGATTTTTGGATTAGTAACCACACTCTTATTTAGAATTGGAATTGTTGAATTGGCCTCATTGACAGATGGCATATTATCGGAATTGGACTTCTCAACAGGTTTGATCATGTCTGTTTCCACTTTTCCCATGTTTTCTTGGGCAAAAGAAACTTCTGAAAAAAGGCAAAATCCCAAAACAGCAAAGCTGGAAATGGCGATTTTTCTGAAATTAAAAGTAACTGAATATGACATGATTAATTTTTTGAGACCTATGATTTAACTTGGGTTGGTTAAAAAAGGTTTCTAAAATTAGTGAAAAAAACAACTATGCAAACGATTGATTACGAAGATTTCGAAAAAATTGACTTCCGTGTAGGTACAATTATGGAAGTTGAAGATTTTGTGAAGGCGAGAAAGCCATCCTATAAAATTTGGGTTGACCTAGGACCTGAAATTGGAATCAAAAAGTCCTCGGCCCAAGTCACGATTTATTACAAGAAAGAGGATTTGTTAGGAAAACAAGTGGTTTGTGTTTGTAATTTCAAACCCCGACAGATTGCTGATTTTATGTCTGAGGTGTTGGTCACAGGATTTTTGGGCGCAGAAGGAGGAGTCGTTTTGACTACGGTAGAGCGAGTAGTTCCTAACGGCTCAAAACTCCATTAATTCGGTGTTTTTTGGTAGGTAAAATTTACTGGGTCAGGAAAATTGAATGAAAAGCCAGTTTTAAGTATTGCACTAGGATCAATTAAGCGTTGTGCTATATTTTCATTGCTTTGATAGCTTTTTGGGGGATCGACTTCTAGTTTTAATGCACTTGCTTCTAAAACATCCCGTTTTTTAGCATGAACCGGAGCCACGCCATTGAAAAGCCGATCCCAAAGATTAGTAGAAATTACCCAATCGATCATCCGCACTGCATCGGTTTGGTGAATGTAATTCACCCGACTTTCCCCGTCCACATTCTCTTTTCCTGAAAAATAGTTAATCGGAATCCGGTCTGCTCCCATTAATCCACCAAATCTAATAATAGTCGATTCAAAGGAGTCATTAGATTTGAATATCGCCTCTGCCCGGAGCAAAGTGGGGTTTCCCGAGTTGGAAAGTGTAATTTTTTCATGCTCCTTGTAGTTGGCTGAACTTGAGTCCTTGGGATAAATTCCAGTGCTTGAGATAAAGATTATTTTCTTGGTAGAAGAATTAACCAGAAGATTACGAAGGAATTTCAGTTGCTCTAAGTAAAGCTCTGATGACTGGTGTTTTGACCTGGGAGGAATAGTGATTATCAGGATATCTGATTCAAAAAGCTTTTGAAACCCAATTCCCATGGGATGAGGATCCAATTGAAATAAGACCGTATTAATCCCTTTCTCCTCAAGCAAATTCTTTTTCTCAAGAGTAGTAGTGCTCCCGATTACTTTATAGCCTTGATTTAATAGTGCTTCAGCTAGGGGAAGCCCTAGCCATCCGAGTCCGATAATTGAAATTCGCATAGTGGATAAATAAAAAAACCTCCCTGTGAGGGGAGGTTTGGTTGTTAATCTTTTTTAGGCATTGTCCCTAGGATGTAATCCCAAAGTGGAGTAGTTACTCCGAAACCAGAATCTGGGTTCTTGTAATGATGAATCGCGTGGTTTACCCAAAGTGATTTAAGAAAATTCTTTGGCGGCTGATAGGCATGCACGATAAAGTGCACCGATAAATACCCCGCATATCCAATCAAAAAGCCGGGAAGGAAATAGTAGGCAAAGTCCCCCATAGTCAATTTAAAGATCAAATAAAGGATAACCGAATATGCCGCACTTACAGGAGGAGGCATCGCCAATCGATCCTGGTCTTTTGGATAGTCGTGATGAACGCCGTGCACGCTGTATTGAATTTTATTCTTTATCGGCGTATCATAATCCATGTGGAAAAAATACTTGTGCATCATATACTCCACGAATGTAAAAAACACTAATCCTCCTAAGGAAATCAACGATCCAGTGACCAATGAAATTTCTGTCTGCGTGTAACCAACATAATAGGATATACAGGCCAACACCAAAAACATGGTAATAGGAATAGAAATATGCGTTCTCGACATCCTCTCTAGAATAGGGCTGGAGAACATATGGGCTGAACCAAAGTTGTCTGGTTTTTCCAATCTTCCAATCTTTTTCATACGCTACTTTAATCAGTACTAAACAATAGGTTAAAAATCTAATCTTTGATTCTTTCCTGCAAATGTAAGTAAAAGTGGTTTTTAATTCGATTTTAAAACCAAAATTCCTTAATAGACAGTTAAATAGGTGCTAAAGTATTTTCAATGATTTTATTGTAATAATCTACATACTTTGGCAAGATGCCCGAAATATCAAATTCTTTTGCCCGGGCTAAGGCGTTTTCTTTGAAGGTCGGAAGGTTTTTTTCGTCCAAAATAAACAAGGCTTTTTCCTTCATATCCTGAACATCACCCACATTGGAAACAAACCCTGTGACTCCGTTAATGTTTAATTCAGGGATACCGCCTGCATTGGAAGAAAGAATCGGAACCTCGCAAGCCATCGCTTCCAAGGCAGCTAATCCAAAGCTTTCCTTTTCCGAAGGCATCAAGAATAGATCCGCGACAGATAGCACTTCTTCGACCGCTTCCAGCTTCCCTAGGAATCGAGTATCATCACAGGTGCCTAATTCACGACAAAGTCGCTCCATTCGGCCCCGCTCTGGGCCATCTCCGACTAATAGAAGTTTGGCCGGAATTTCTTTTCTCACCTCAAAGAATACTTGAATCACATCCTCCACACGTTTGACTTTACGGAAATTTGAAGTATGAACGAGGAGTTTCTCACCATTTGGACAAATCGCCAATTTAAAGTGCTCTTTCTTCAATCGTTTAAAGCGATCCAAATCAATAAAATTTGGAATTACTTCGATATCTCGAGTCACATCAAAATGTGCATAAGTCTCCCGCTTCAAATCTTCGGAAACAGAGGTTACCCCATCGGATTGATTGATGGAGAATGTGACCACCGGTTCGTAGCTTGGGTCTTTTCCTACTAATGTGATATCCGTACCATGTAAAGTGGTAATTACCGGAATTTGGATTCCCTGTGTTTTGAGAATCTGCTTGGCCATGTACGCTGCAGAAGCATGTGGGATCGCGTAATGCACATGAAGCAAATCCAATTTTTCATATTTAACCACACTCACCATTTTGCTGGCAAGGGCAAGTTCATAAGGAGCATGCTCGAACAGAGGATAGCTTTTGATGTCTACTTCGTGGTAAAATAGATTCTCACTGAAAAAATCCAATCTAGTAGGTTGGCGATACGTGATGAAGTGAACTTCATGACCCAGCTTAGCCAATCCCTTTCCCAGTTCAGTGGCTACTACTCCGCTCCCTCCAAATGTGGGATAACAAACAATTCCAATTTTCATATCAATAAGTAATGCTGGTTTTGCAAACTTGGTTTGTAACACTCATAAACATTGTTTTTGTTCAATTTAAAATTTTTTTATGGATTGCTTCAGGTGATTCGGACGTTGACGCCTGAAAACCAATCAGAAAAACTTGAATTTTAATTTCTAGGACTTTTTGAGCGATTTCATTTTTGATTTTATTCTATCTTCGGACACTAAATTTTGATCTATGAATAGAATTAGCGCAATTATCGCAGTAGTCTCACTGATCGTACAAAGTTGCACAAGTCCTCCAAATACTGAAGTAAAAGAAATTTCAAAGGTGAATCCAAATGAACTTTGGTCGAATAATCCTTGGCCGGAAATCCGAAAGGAGCGAATTACCAAACTTTTGCCTGAGGCAATGAAAGCTGCTGGAGTAGATGTTTGGTTAAGTATCGCTCGAGAAAATAATAATGACCCAATCGCATCGCATATTGGCGGGGAAAATGCCAGTGGTTCGGCCATCATCCTTTTTTATCTTGAGCAAGAAAGATTCCACTCGCTTGTTTTTTCTCCTGATGGTGAAGCTACAGCTTTGGACGAATTGGACATCCACGATACGGTAGTTCGGGTTGAGCGAGGAGTTTCCACACTAGATCAGGCAGCAGCCTTTATAAAGGAAAAGAATTTTAAAAAAATAGCCATCAATACTTCAACTTCCAATGCGCTTGCAGATGGGCTTACCCATTCTCAGTATTCAGAACTTGAAAAAGCTTTAGGAGCAGAATCTTCTAAACTTGTCTCCTCTGAGGAATTAATCTATGAATGGCTTTCCATCAAACTTCCTGCTGAGGTTGAAATCCTCAAGCAAGCAGCACAATTAGCCTCGGACTTTCAGCATGAGGCTTATCAAATGATCGTACCGGGCAAAACTACCGATGCTGATGTAGCTAAATTTTTGAAAGCTAAAATGGTCGAGTACGGAGTCACTGATGCTTGGCATCCTGATCAAAACCCAAATGTTAACTCAGGAATTGATCGTGGCCATTCGCATGCTACTGACAAAGTCATTCAAGGTGGAGACGTGATTCAAATTGATTTTGGAGTGAAACTCTACGATATCTGGGTGAGTGATATTCAGCGATTTGCCTATGTGCTCAAAGATGGCGAGACTGAAGCTCCAGAGGCAATTCAAACATACTGGGAAAATGGAAAAGCAGGAAGCCGAGCTGCCCTCGCGGCAATGAAACCAGGTGTGAAAGGCGTCGAAGTGGATCGCGCACAACGAGTTCTAATGGACGCGGCTGGTTCTGAATATGTCATGTGGAGCACCGGTCATCCTGTTGGCTATGTGGCTCACGACGTAGGGCCAAATCTAGGCGGCTCTCAAAGTAAAACAGTTCGCCCGGCAGCGGAGAAACTGCTAAAAGCAGGAATGACCTTCGCTTTTGATGGTTTTCACAGTTGGAAATTGCCAGATGGAAATACCAAAACAATTTCGGTTGAAGAAATGGCTGTGGTGATGGCTGATGGTGCTCATTACTTGATCGAGCCTCAGGAAGATTTGATCTTAGTTGGGGACAAAAAATAAAACCGTTCGAGAAAAATCAAATAAGTGTGACATCACAAATCTGAATGAAAAAATAAGGGAGTCTAGTTTTGGAGAAACAGGAAAGGTTGAAGCCACAGATAATCAGGTCCAGCTTCCGGAGAAGCAGGACAACTTGAAATAATAAAGGAGGAAATCTCTAAAGATTTCCTCCTTTATTATTTTTTGCCTTTGATCAGTGCTTGATAAATAATGTCATGAATATCCGTTCGGATATTCTCTTTCAATAGTTTAGTATTATTGGCATCAGGATAAACCCGATTAGAGAGGAAGACATAAATTAAATCATTTTCTGGATCTGCCCAGACGCAAGTGCCTGTAAATCCAGTGTGCCCGAAAGTGCTTTTTGGGGCTAAATCCCCGGCAGATCCCCCACCGCCATTTCCTGGATTTGGCTTATCCCAGCCCCAGCCTCTTCGGCTTTGATTGGATTGCCTTTTCGTGAAAGCACTTACCGTACTGTTTCGAATTAGACTTACATCTCCATAGTATCCTTTGTTGAGCATCAGTTGCATCATGACTGCTAAGTCATTGGCAGTGCCAAATAATCCCGCATGACCGGCGATCCCACCATACATCGCTGCGCCTGGATCATGGACATAGCCTTGTATTTGTCTTTTTCTAAACGCCACATCATTTTCAGTAGGGGCAATATTGTCCAAAGGCATTTTCAAAAAAGGATTGAAAGTCATGGTATGCAATCCCAAAGGGGTATAAAAATTTTGCTCCAAAAATACTTCCATAGGCTGATTGGTAATCGATTCCACTACCGCCTGCATGAAGTACATTGTCAAATCCGAATAGACGTACCCATATTTTTGAAATCCTCCCGACGGGGACTGAAGCTTCGAATCAATGGTCCATTGCCAGATTTTTTTACGCAAGTCATCTTGGCCATACATGTCATTGGAGACTGGTCTTGAAAAACCAGGGCTTTGAGTCGCAAGGTAGAACTCGGGTTTCCAAGCACCATTTTCAACAGTTTTTACATAATGAGGAATGTAGGCTACCAACCCTGCTTCATGTGCCATGACGTCTTTCAGCACAAGTTTCTCTTTGTTTGTACCCTTTAGTTCTGGAAGATAATCTCCCAATGTATGATCCATGTCGAGCTCGCCCCTGCTTTCCAAAAACATTACTGCCTGCGTAGTAGCCAATACTTTAGTGATCGAGGCAAGATCATAGACTGTTTCTGAATTAACCTTGGGACTATCCTTATATTCCAACTTCCCATAAGAGCGCTCAAAGACTATTTTACCATTTTTCGCGACGAGCACATTAGCTCCGGGAGTCGCTTGAATGAGAATTGCACGCTCGGCCACTTCATCGATTTTGTCGAGAATATCGCTGTCTAATCCAACGCTTTCCGGAGTTCCATAGGAAAGCCGCTCCAGCCCCGGTAACAAGCCACCTACTCCATAAGAATACTGCTTGCTGATCGAAACCGGCAAAATCCCGACTGCATTTCTAGCTCCAAATAAAATTTGTGGACTCAACATTTGAGTCATTTGGTTATTTTCAAAAGCTAAAACCACATTGCCCAGACCTTCTAGACTTTGAGCGGCATAGGCATTTCCAAAGAGTACCGTAACTACTTTTTGGCGCTTGGCAAGATCCCGGATCAGTTGGATATCTGAGGGGGAGATCCCGAATTTTCTATTTGGGCTATTCGAAACGCCCATCAAACCTACTACTACTACATCAAAATCTTCCAATTGCTTAATGGTGTTGTAATGGGAAGTCTCGTTGGCAGCTTTTGGGATAGAAAAATGTTCGAATTTGCTGTATTTGCTAAGGTACTTTTGGAAAGTTTTACCCTCATCGCCGATACTCAGGCTGGCAAATTTTTTAAGTTCGAGTTGCTTGAATGGAAGAAGATCATCCTTGTTTGAGGCCACCGTGATGGCATTTGAATATAACTCCTCAATGATTTCATCGGTCGAATGATTATGAAGCCGATCCGTCAGGTGGAAAGTATTGATTGGAACAAACCGATCCAATCCAGCCCAATATTTTGCTTTCAAGATTTTCTTGACCCGTCTGTCGATTTCAGCTTCAGAGATTAGTCCTTCCGCAACAGCCTTCTTGATCAGGATTTTGGCTTTTGGTACGTCCATCGAATACAGGAGTACGTCATTTCCCGCCAGGAGTGCTTTGACATCCACTTCACCGGGAAGATTTCCTTTTGCCACGCCTCGCATATTTAGTGCATCAGTGAAGATCAAACCTTGGAAATTCATCCGTTTTTGGAGCAAGTCTGTTACTACCAGTTTGGATAGGCTTGTGGTGCTGTTTATTTCGGGATCGAGGCTAGGGATATTTAAATGTGCTACCATCACAGACATCAAGTCTGCTTTGAATAATTGCTCATAGGGGTACAAATCGATATCCCAGATTCGCTTTTCCGGATGTTTGATCACCGGAAGTGCGTAGTGGCTATCTGTCTCGGTGTCTCCATGGCCGGGAAAATGCTTCGCATTTGCGATGACGCCATGATCCTGAAGTCCTTTCATGTAGGATACTGCCCGCTTGGCAACCATTTCTTTATTTTCACCAAATGCCCGATAGCCGATCACAGGATTTTGTGGATTGGAATTCACATCGACCACCGGCGCAAAATTGATATGCATCCGGAGTTCCTTGAATTGCCGGGCTATTTCTTCACCCATTTTGTACACCAGCTTTTCATCTTGAATAGCCCCCAGCGTCATGGCTTTAGGAAAATCCGGCACCGAGTCCAGCCGCATGCTGATACCCCACTCGGCATCCATCGCAATAAAAAGAGGTGTTTTTGTCTGTGCTTGGTAAAGGTTCGTCAATCTGGCTTGCCGTTCTGGCCCGCCCTGGAAAAAGATTATTCCACCGATATTTTCTGTTTGGATCAATTTGGAGATTTCATTGACATGCGCTTGGTCCTTGTTGGAATAGGCGGCGACCATAAAAAGCTGACCCAATCGCTCATCAAATGTGAGGCTTTGGAAGACCGAGTCCACCCAATTTAATTGTGAAATAGGATCGGGAGAAATCAAAGGATCATCGATGAGCATGGCTTCGTCCAGTTTCCCAGATGAAAAAATAATAACAACCAATCCAATGGCAAATACCCTCCAAAGCTTGATGCTCATGCTTGAGTTAATTTTTAATAGTTAATTTTTAAAATAAATTTGTACTAATGACCTTTAGCTAACGAAATGAATGCCGCTAAAATATAAATTAGGTCTTATAGGTAAGAAGAGTTCGTCTTGGGATAGGGGAATGTACCAAAATTGAGGCAACATTAATCAGTAAAAAAGGTTAAAAAGGATATAATTTTGATAGCTGGTCATTAGTTTAGAACTTCAAGGCCAATTTGGGTTTTGCCTTCCCACTCAGTAAAAATTAAGTTGAAATGAAATTCCCTTCGATCTTCAGTACTTCCTCTCCGATGCGATTTGATATCAAACCAAGGTATTATGATCCTGTAAAAGAGCAAATCGATCAGCGTACTTCCCTAATCAAGCGCGAGTTGGAATCTCAAGGCTTGATCAAAGCAGACGATGAGAAATTGGGTACTTACGGTGGAGGAATCAGAGGGTCTTTTTCACAACACAAAGGAATAAAGGATCGGGGAACACCTAATGTTTTTGCGTCAACCGCAATGATCAGAACTTTGATATTCCTGGTTTTGTTGGGATCGGTGTTTGGTTATGTGTACTTGGGGCCAGTCATATTTGAATACATGCTTTATTTCTCATTGCTGATTGGTGCGGTTTATTTTTTCTTTAGACTCAGACCCAAGAAGAAAAATGTCTGACATCATCCAACTCCTGCCTGATGCGATCGCAAATCAAATCGCAGCAGGAGAGGTAGTTCAGCGGCCTGCTTCTGCACTCAAAGAGCTTCTTGAGAATGCGGTGGATGCAGGTGCCACACAGGTTCAAGTTGTAGTCAAAGAAGCTGGAAAGCAATTAATCCATGTCATCGACAACGGCAAAGGTATGACCGCAACCGATGCTCGAATGAGTTTTGAGCGTCATGCCACTTCCAAAATCAGAAAATCCAGCGATCTATTTTCCATCCGAACCTTTGGATTCAGAGGTGAGGCTCTGGCATCAATCGCAGCGGTAGCACAAGTAGAACTCAAAACCAGACAGGCAGATTCAGAGCTAGGGACATTGATTCAGATAGAAGGTTCTGAGGTGAAAAAACAAGAACCTTTTGCAGGCAATGTTGGCACCTCGGTAGCCATGAAAAATCTCTTTTTCAACGTGCCGGCTCGAAGGAATTTCCTGAAATCTAATCCGGTAGAAATGCGACACATCGTGGATGAATTTCAGCGAGTGGCGCTATCCTATTCCGAGATAGGATTTTCTCTTTTCCAACAGGATCTTGAAGTCTACAGTCTTACTCCGGGCAAACTCAGCCAGCGAGTTGTTCAGCTTTTTGGTAAAAACTACCAGGGACAGCTGGTTCCATGTGAAGAGCTTACACCTCATATTAATGTAAAGGGGTATGTCGGCAAGCCTGAGCATGCAAAGAAGACAAGAGGGGAGCAGTTTTTCTTTGTCAATAATCGATACATCAGGAGTAGCTACCTGCATCATGCCGTGAGCAATGCTTTTGAAGGGTTACTCCAATCAGATCAGCATCCATTCTATGTGCTCTTTTTGGAAATCGATCCTTCTCATATCGATATCAATGTCCATCCTACGAAAACAGAGATCAAGTTTGACGATGAGCGAACGGTCTATGCAGTGATCCGATCGGCTGTGAAGCAGGCCCTAGGTTCTCATCACGTAGTTCCTTCAATAGACTTTTCCTACGATGTGAATTTCAATGAGAAATGGGATAAAGACCCCAATAAAAAGGTGGAGGTCGACCGGGAATACAGTTACAAAACTTTCAACACTCCTGAATTCAAAAAAGCTGACCCTTCAGGTTGGGAGCGACTTTTTGAGGGAACTGGCGCAGGACCAAATCGGCAGCTGACAGAACTCCAGCAAGCTGAAGGAGATGTTGACGTGCTTACTTTCGGGAGCAAGGCGAACGCTGATCAGGCAGTCAATTCATTGATCCGGCCGATTGAAGATGAAGCTACTGGGACTACTTTCCAGGTAGAGCTCAACTACATTGTAGCGCAGATGTCTACCGGAATGCTGATCTTGGACCAGCAAGCTGCACATGAGCGCATCCTTTATGAGCGCTATTTACGGCAGTTGAAACTCGCTCAAGGTCCTTCGCAACAATGTCTTTTTCCTCCTGTTTTGAACTTAGGCTCCTCGGATTTTGCTTTGGTGATGGACCTGATGCCGGAGCTGCATAGCCTGGGCTTTATGGTTTCTGAGTTTGGTAAAGACACCGTTTTGATTCAGGGTGTACCGGCGGATATCCAAGTCAAGAATGAAAAGGAACTCTTTGAGGGCTTATTGGAGCAGTTTAAGAATTTTAAAAGCGAGCTTTCACTAGACAAACGAGAAAATCTTGCGCGCTCGCTCGCACGTAAATCATCATTAAAAAAAGGCCAAAAGCTAACTTCACAAGAAATGGAAAACCTGGTAGGTCAACTATTTGCCTGTCAAAATCCGAACTTTGGTTTGGGCGGGAACAAATCTTTTGTGAAATTGGATTTAGGCAATATTCATTCTTTTTTTGGCAAACAGCATGTTTAGAAATATCACCCCAGTAGTTAAAAATTTACTTATTGCGAACGTCGTCTTTTTCTTGGTGAGCGGGTTTTTGTTTCCCCAGCTGAAGACTTGGCTTGCTTTGTATTATATCCACAGTTCTTACTTCAAGCCATTTCAGTTTTTGACTTACATGTTTATGCATGCTGATTTTTGGCATTTGTTCAGCAATATGTTTGGCTTATTGATCTTTGGACCTTTACTAGAGCAGTTTCTCGGCCCAAAGAAAATCTTAATCCTTTGGATGGTTTGCGGGGTAGGATCTGGTGTTCTTTATTCGGGCTACACGGCTTACCGGATGGGTAATCTTCAGGACAAAATTGAGGCTTTTGAAAATGACCCCAATCCAGAATCTTTCAACAAGCTTGTAATTGAAAACCGTGGCTTTTTCCAAAGTACGGTATTTGACTTTGTTGATGAATACAGTAGAAATCCCGATGATCTCAATAAAATCAGCCAAGCCAAGCAAACACTAAACGCTATCTTGGAGATTCAAGGGAATGTGCCTATGGTGGGGGCTTCTGGGGCTTTGTTCGGTGTATTGATTGCGTTTGGAATGCTTTTTCCCAATACCCAACTGTTCTTGCTCTTTCCGCCTATGCCGGTCAAAGCTAAATATTTGGTCCTATTCTATGGACTTTATACGATTTACAATGTGGTAGTTAACAATCCATCGGATAATGTTGCGCATTTTGCACACTTGAGTGGATTGGTAATAGGGGCGATTTTAGTTTACTTTTGGAAAAAAGACAGGTCTAATTTTTATTGAGTATGTACGGTAATTTTTGGGAAAATTTAAAAAACGCTTTTAAATACAGCGACAACAGCCTTTTCAAATTGATCGCAATCAATTTGTTGGTTTTTATGGTCTTGTTGGTGGTTAGAGTGCTATTGACTATAAGCGGATTAGGTGATTTTTACCACGAAGCATTGACATATTTAATGATGCCAGCAGCTGTCGCTCGCTTGATTACCCAGCCTTGGAGCATTTTTACCTACATGTTTTTGCATGAGGGGTTTTTCCATATTCTATTCAATATGCTTTTCCTCTATTGGTTTGGATTGATTATCCACCAATACTTGGGTAGTCGAAAACTTGCAAATCTTTACATTCTGGGAGGATTGGCAGGAGCGCTGTTTTATGTGCTGATTTACAACATTGCCCCATTTTTCAACAACGTAGTTGATACTTCACTGATGTTAGGGGCGAGTGCGGGTGTATTTGCGATTGTAGTGGGAGCAGCGACCTTGGCTCCGAATACCACTTTTATGCTATTGCTGATCGGTCCGGTAAAGATCAAATACATCGCGATTTTTTACGTAATTCTTTCTTTTGCCAATACCGTTGGTGCCAATGCGGGTGGAGAGCTCGCACATTTAGGGGGAGCCCTGATGGGATTTCTTTACGTTACTCAGCTTCGAAAAGGAAGAGATTTAGGGACTCCAGTTCAGCGGGTGGGTATTTTAGTTGAAAACTTTTTCTCTAAAAAGAATAAAGTACACGTCTCTTATCGGAAAAAAGGCTCAGGTTCGAGCTTCGGCTCCACATCTTCAAAATCCACGAAAGAGGTTACAAGTTCAGGGGATGCAACGCAGGAAGAAATTGATCGGATTCTAGATAAAATTGCGGACAAAGGCTACGAGGCCTTGAATAAGGAGGAGAAACGTAAACTTTTCGAGTTTTCAAAAAAGTGATTAATTATTCAGTGGCTACTCTGCCTCCTAATGGAAATGCCAATCCTACCCGAAATCCTACTTCCTGTCTGTTGGTGCTCTGAAATTTGAACTCAGTGCTCAAGCCCATCCAGTCAACTAACCGAATGTAGGCTCCTACACCGACATTTGCGCCGTTGTATTTCCTTCTGACTCCGGCACCATCTGGCTGAGTGTTTTCCCAGTTTTGGCTGTATCCAGCCATAAAATATAATTGGGAAGGACCTTCGGAAATGTAGTAGCGTAAGTCCACGCTCAAATTGCTTTCGGATCCGATTTCAGGGAAAATCCGGGTATAACTTGGCATAAGTGCAAAGTGGTCCACAAAGAAAAATTCGATTCCACCACCAACACCGAAATCTTTCCATTGAAGCCCATAGGTACCAAAAGCATGAAATCTGGCATCACCTTGATTTTGGGTCTGTGAATAGCCCGAAAAGGAGGTTAGAACCAATACAGAAAAAATCACCAAAGCCTTTTTCATATCTTCCTATTTATTTCAGGAAGAAATTAGGTGGCTTTGGTGAAGAAAGCAAATGCTTATTCTAAAATGCGGACCAGACGAGCCAATTTTCCATCCTCAGTGATCCCTTCTATGATGACCAACTGCTTTTTGGCGAGATCTGAATTGTAGAATTCGAGATTTGCCTGACCGTTTTCATCTGTGCTTAAGATTGGATTCCAATAGATGGTTGCCCGTGCATCCTTGATCGAATTTTCCGCCGTTTTAGCATCGTATTTCGGAAGGTAAAATTCATTTGGAACGGAGTAGCCTCCATAATTGGTCACAAGCGTACCTCCTACACTCCGACCAAATCCTGATCCTGTTTTTGTATACACGGCAATTACTCCGTTGGCACCTTGCGCACCAAAAATCGCGGTTTTTGCAGGGTCTTTGAATACATCTACATTTGCCACATCTCTTGGGTTGATATTGAGTAAAGTTGAGGCTTCTACCGGAGCATTGTCCAATAGATATAATGGCTGAGTACCTGAGCCACCAAGTGAGCCTACCCCTCGAATAGTTACGGATACATCCAATCCAGATACAAATACCTGCACACCAGAAACTCGTCCTTGAATCAATTGGAAAACGTTGGTAAATCCAACCGAAGAAGGGATTTTTGAAGGATCAAGCGTGACATCACCAGCGCCATAGATTTTTTTGATTTCCTCTTCCTCTCGTTCGATCGTCTTTGCTTCGACGGTCACACCTTGGAGATCAATGACGTCTTGCTCAGCGTTCAGTTGCCGCAGCATATTTCGCTCACGATAGGTGGCCACCAGTTCAGCAGGCCA
>JBBQDY010000026.1:0-18938 GCA_038320155.1 Cytophagales bacterium | reverse complement strand
CATAAACCAAGTCTGCTTCCACTCCCCTTCAAATTTGTCATTCGACTGTGGTACCCCAGGCGTACTTCGACCCTCTTTGATATAGCGAATTAAAGTTTGCTTTAGGTCATCAACTTTTCGTGATTCTGAGGCTTCAAGATTGTTGGTTTCCCCAGGATCAGTCACCAAGTTGTACAGCTGAACCTCCGGAAGATCAGCTTCCGCCGGATCACCAGGTCTTGGGAAGCTCCAACCGCCCGAACCCTTTGCCAAGATCAGCTTCCAATCTCCTTTGCGGATCGCAAAACTTCCATCCACCGAATGAAAAACAGTCGCTTCCCGAAAAGCAGTAGGTTGACTTTCCACATCAAACAGTGGAACAAGGGAGTAACTATCCTCGCCTTCTGAATCAGAGATAGAATAATCTGCAATCGCTGCCGCTGTCGCAAAAAAATCGACAATGGAAATCGTTTCATCACTGACTGAGCCAGCTTTTATTTTTGCAGGCCATTTCGCTATAAAGGGAACTCGGTGTCCGCCTTCATAGATATCCGCCTTATGGCCACGGAAGTTAGCACTGGGAAAATGACCCATTTCAACCAGCTTGTTAAATCCTGCTGCAGGCGCACACCCATTGTCACTTGTGAAAATCACCAAGGTATTTTCATCAATTCCGGCATTTTTCAAAGTCTGATTGATACGACCCATGTAATCGTCGATCATCATAATAAAATCTCCATAAGAGAGCATTCCACTTTTTCCTTGCCATTCGGCAGTAGGCAAGATGGGTGTATGGGGCGAAGGCAAAGCGAGGTATAGGAAGAAAGGCTTCTCCTGATTAGCATGACTTTCGAGGTATTGAATGGATCGCTCAAAAAAATTGGTTGTCACTTCCTCATGAATGAAGTCTGGAGATGTAGGGCCTTCTCGCCACCATGAATACTCGCCTTCATCGATAGTCAAGCGATTGGGAACTTGGGTGACCTTTGCATTCTCGACATAGATGTATGGAGCCATATCTAAGGAAGCAGCGAGGGCGTATGTATAATCAAAGCCTAGTTCATTGGGACCATTGGTTACTGGTTTACTAAAATCTACTTGATCAAAATCAGCCGAACTCCAGCCACGATCCTCTAAAGTAGTACTATCCTTTTCGGCCCAATCCCAGCCCAAATGCCATTTCCCAATAAATGCTGTTTCGTAGCCCTTTGATTTCAAAAGTGAAGCTGCCGTAGTCCGGCTTGATGGAATCAAGGCCTTAGATTTTCCGTTCAAAACTCCTTTTTTAAGACTGCTGCGCCAATTATATCGTCCGGTGAGTAGCGCGTATCTGGTCGGAGTACAAACTGAAGAAGTGGTGTGTGCATCAGTAAATTGCATTCCGTCAGATGCCAATTGATCAATGTTTGGCGTGAGGATTTTACTTCCTGGATTGAAAGCTTTGATGTCTCCATAGCCTAAATCATCGGAAAGGATAAAGATGATATTTGGTTGTTTTACCTCTTTAGGTTTGGGAGTATAAGCGGCAAAAAAAACTAAAAGTCCTATGACCAAGAAGAATGGAAATACGTTTTTCATAAGATTGGAATTTTATGTCGATTCAAAATAGCAAATTATCAGCTAAGGTTTGCGCTTGGAGTACTTATTGGGTTTGGCAGCAATTAGATACTTGATCTTTGGATTTTAGCATTCCATGTTCGCCTTTCACTATTGCTACATGTCCTAAGTGACTCCTCTTGTTGTGAAAGGATCCGAATTCTATACCCGACATCTATAAGAGGAATGGAATCAAGGCTCACTCAAATTTCAATAATAACTTATTCAATTTACTTTTGGTAATTTACTAAAGGTAAATTACTTTTAGTAAAACATACTCTCTCGATCATGGACTACCAAACGCCAAGTAATCCTTTTCCGCTCAGCAGTTATTATGGTCCTGATTACTTCTGCGATCGGGAGGAGGAAAGTACTCATATTCAAAAGCTTCTTCAAAATGGACAATCTTGTATTTTGATGGGAAAAAGAAGATTGGGAAAAACCGCATTGATCCAACATATCAAGCATTTACTTCCTGCAGATTATGGATTTATTTATCTAGATATTCTGGCCACTGAAAATGAGCAGCAACTACTCGACGCACTTGGTTCTGCTTTGCTGCAGTCTTTTCCCGAGAAAAGCTCAATCGGACAGCGAGTCTGGGAATTTATAAAGGGATTGCGACCAATGATTAGCTTTGATCAACTCAGCGGTATTCCGCAAGTATCCTTTCAAACACAGCATTTTGAAAAGCCTGTTCAGGACATTTTGATGTTTTTATCCAAACTCGATCAACCCGTTATAGTAGCAATAGATGAATTTCAACAGATTTTATCCTATCCCGAAAAAAATACGGATGCTTGGCTTCGAGCCACCATTCAGCAACTTCAAAATGTGCACTTCCTGTTTTCTGGAAGTAGGCAAACATTACTTGCTGAACTATTCTCGAATCCGAAAAGGCCTTTTTATAAAAGTGCAAGCCCATTCAAACTGGAAAAGATCCAGCAAGAAATTTATCGAGATTTCATAATTGGAATATTTCACAAGTATGGAAAGATACTATCCCCAAGACTAGCAGATGAGATGTTGAATTGGACCAAATGTCATACCTATTATGTTCAGCATTTGTGCAACCGATTATTTCAACTTGATAAAAAAAATTACGAGCAGGCAGATTGGCAGGATTGCGCTCAACGAATCATTCAGGAGCAAGAGGTATTCTTTTACAATTATAGATCGCTTCTGAGTACACAGCAATGGAAGCTTTTGGTAGCGATTGCAAAAACAGGTAGCGTCTATGCTCCAACCTCAAAGGGTTTTATAGGAAAAAACAAGTTAGGAAGTGCCGCCACAGTTTTTAAATCCATTGATTCCTTGTTAGAAAAAGAGATGATCTTCAAAGAATTTGATGCCGATGGCGCACCATTTTATCAGTCCTACGATGTATTTTTAGAGCGATGGATTCAAAGTAAGGATTTTTGAATCCTCTCAATTAATCCATCTCGTAACCGTGGTTGAAAAGCTTCGCTGGAAGTAAGATTTTTCCTTCACAAAATATCTCTGTGACACCTCTGTGCCCTCAGCTGATCTGCGTTGAAAAAAAATCACCATCCAGCCGTTTGCAGTCGTCGGCTAAGAGCGAAAAATCTTTCGCCCATACAGCTTCGCGTTAAAAACAAAAAATCACAACCCTTGCGAGCTGTGATTTAGAAATTAGGGCTATTGTAATCTTTTTAGCCTAGTGCTTCAGCACCTGCTACGATTTCTAAGATTTCGTTGGTGATAGCTGCCTGACGACTTCTGTTATAAAGCAATCGAAGCTCCTTAAGAAGATCTCCTGCATTTTCTGTGGCCTTATCCATTGCAGTCATTCGCGCACCATGCTCTGAAGCGTTGCTTTCCAATACTGCTTTATAAAACTGGATTTTCAATGAAGTAGGTACCAATTCCTCGATGATATAAGCTCTCGAGGGCTCTAGGATATATTCAGTTTCTGTGGTTTTTTCTTTATCCGCATCCGCATTTGCCATTGGAAGGAATTGCTCTGCCTGAACAACCTGAGTAGCTACGTTTTTGAATTCATTGAAAACCAAAACCACCTGATCGTATTCTCCCTCCAAAAATGCATTCATTGCATATTCTGCTGCTGCACGAACATTCTCAAAGCTTAGATCGGCAAATACTTGGTAAAAGTCAGGAATAACTGAAAACTCACGCTTTTTGAATGCTTCGTACGCCTTTTTACCTAAAGGCATGACGGTTATTTCTTTCCCAGCAAATTGCAGTGCTATTGAAGCATTACAAGCTTTAATAACATTCGAATTGAAAGCGCCACATAATCCTTTGTCCGAGGTGACCGGTACGATTAATACCCTACTTACCTCGCGCTTTTCAGCATAGACGATATCAGCTGCTCCTTCAGAAGCTGCCGATACATTATTCAGGATTTGAGTCAACTTCTGCGAGTAAGGACGCATCTGGGTGATTTTGTCCTGCGCTCTTCTGAGTTTGGCTGCGGATACCATTTTCATGGCTTTAGTAATCTGCTGTGTAGAGACTACTGAGGTGATCCGTTGCTTTACTTCCTTAAGGTTAGCCATCAGTGGTTGCTTTGTACTTGGTATAAAAAATCCGGCAGGCCGAAACCTCCCGGAATAAATTCAATTATTTCGCGTATTTAGGAGCTAATCCTGCAGCTGCAGTAGCTAAAATCTTGCCCGCGGCGTCAATATCTCCTTTGAGAATCAAGGTTAGTGCTTCAGGATAAGTTGATTCCAATAGCGTGTAAAATTCTTTCTCGAATGCTCTAGACTGATCCACTGGAACAGAATCCATCAAGCCTTTGGTAGAAGCGTAAATGATCGCAACTTGATTGGCGACAGAAACTGGAGAGTACTGCGGCTGCTTCAAGATTTCCTGGTTTCTTCTTCCTCGCTCAATTGTCAGCTTAGTGGTAGCATCCAGATCAGAACCAAACTTAGAGAAAGCTTCCAATTCACGGAATTGAGCTTGATCAAGCTTCAAGGTACCGGCTACTTTCTTCATTGCTTTGATCTGAGCATTACCACCTACTCGCGATACCGAGATACCCACGTTAATCGCCGGACGTATACCCGCGTTGAAGAGGTTAGTCTCTAGGAAAATCTGACCATCTGTAATAGAAATAACATTAGTCGGGATATAGGCAGAAACGTCACCAGCTTGAGTTTCGATGATAGGAAGTGCCGTCAAGGATCCACCACCTTTTACCAAGTGCTTAATTGAGTCTGGCAAATCATTCATCTGCTGCGCAATGGCATCAGATTTATTGATTTTCGCAGCTCTTTCCAGCAATCTCGAGTGGAGGTAAAACACATCACCTGGATAAGCTTCACGTCCTGGAGGTCTTCTCAAAAGCAAGGAAACTTCACGGTATGCAACTGCCTGTTTGGAAAGATCATCATAGACCACTAATGCAGGACGACCGGTATCTCGGAAAAATTCACCAATCGATGCACCTGCAAATGGCGCAAAGAACTGCATTGGCGCAGGATCTGCCGCAGATGCCGCTACAACAACGGTGTAAGGAAGTGCGCCACCTTTCTCAAGTGCAGCTACTACGTTTGCCACGGTTGAGGCTTTCTGTCCGATCGCTACATAGATACAGAAGACAGGTTCGCCTTTATCGTAAAATTCTTTTTGGTTTATAATAGCGTCAATAACCACAGCAGTCTTACCAGTCTGACGATCACCGATTACCAGCTCACGCTGACCACGACCGATTGGAATCATCGCATCAATAGCCTTAATACCAGTCTGAAGAGGCTCAGTAACCGGCTGACGGTAGATTACACCTGGAGCTTTTCGCTCTAGTGGCATCTCATACAATTCACCAGTAATAGGACCTTTTCCATCGATTGGATTACCTAAGGTGTCGACCACACGGCCAAGCATTCCTTCACCAACCATCAGGGAAGCAATTTTCTTGGTTCTTTTTACCGTATCGCCTTCTTTGACATCTTTAGAGTCACCAAAAAGTACGGCTCCTACATTGTCTTCTTCTAGGTTAAGCACCATTGCTTTTAGACCATTGTCGAATTCGATCAATTCTCCGGCCTGAACCTTGGAAAGTCCGTAGATACGAGCTACACCATCCCCCACCTGAAGGACTGTACCCACCTCTTCTAGTTCAGCGGCTGTTCTTGTTCCGGAGAGTTGCTCTCTCAAAATTGCCGAAACTTCATCTGGTCTTACTTCTGCCATGATATCGTAGATTAATGCTTTTTAATTAGATTTTACTTTCGTAATGATTCTCGCTGAACTCCGCTTTTAAATTTCTTAGCTTAGAGCTAAGTGACTCGTCCAATTGACGGTCGTTTACTTTCAAGATATAACCACCTATCAATTCTGGGTTAATTTTCTCTACAAGTTGAACGTTATTAAGGCCTGAGATTTCTTTTACCACCTCGCGAAATTGCATACGCAGTTTTTCGTCGATGGCAAAAGTCGTAGTCAATTCAGCTACTTGTATTGATTTATGACTATTGTATTGATTTTCAAATTCCTTAGCTACATCCAACAAAATGTTTTCTCGACCTTTTTTAGAGACAATCTCAAAAAAGATAAGTGTCATTTTCTGTGCATCTGTGGCATAAAGGGCATTGAGAACTTTCAATTTTTTCTCGGAAGAGATAATCGGGTTCTCTAGCATAAGCACAAGATCCCGGCTTCCCTTTGCCATGGTAGAAAGCTTGACAAAATCAGCATGCACTTCTTCAAGCAGTCCCTTTTCAAGGGAAAGTTCCAAGATGGACTTTGCATACCGGTGTGCTACTCTATCGTTTGACATGGCGTGGAATTAATTAAGCTTAAGTTCGTTCAAAAATCCATCTACAAGCTCTTTTTGAGCAGTGTCATCGGATAGATTCTTTCTCAACAATTTCTCTGCTATATCAAGGGAAAGTGAAGCAACCTGAGTTTTGATATCTGCCAATGCAGCATTCTTTTCAGTTTCAATCACTGCTTTTGCATTCGCAATCATTTGAGCGCCAGCTTTTGTAGCATCTTCTTTTGCCTCTTCAATCATTTTTACAGAAGCATCCTGCGCTTTTTTCAAAATGATATCTCGCTCTAATCTTGCTTCAGCTAGCAACTTCTCGTTTTCAGCTTTGAGATTTGCCATTTCATTTCTGGCTACCTCTGCTGATTTCAATGCGTTTTCAATACTGCTTTCTCTTTCGTCAAGTGCGGCTAGCATTGGCTTCCACGCAAACTTGATCAGAATGAAAAGAAGGCCCAAAAAGCCAAATAGTTGCCAGAAAATAAGACCGGTACCTGGTGTGATTAAATCCATGGGTTAAATTTTATTTCAGATTGTTCAATAAAATAAAGAAGAGGGAAAGGCCTAGCGCCAATCCCTCTTCAAATTAATTATGCGATCCCCGCGATGTTTAGGGCGATCAACAAACAGATAACTGCTGCAAATAGGGAAACCACCTCGATCAAGGCAGCAATGATCAACATTGCACCCTGGATCTTTCCAGCAGCTTCAGGCTGGCGAGCAATAGCTTCCATAGCCTGACCACCAATACGGCCGATACCTAGGCCTGCGCCAATCGCAACAATACCTGCACCGATTCCAGCTCCCATTAGAGCATAACCAGCAGTCAACAAGATAATAGTTAACATAACATTTTATTTATATAATTGAACAAAGAAATTCCTACTACTTAATGATGATCGGCATGTGCGTGTTCTGCCACTGCAGACCCAATGTACATCGCCGAGAACAGCGTAAATACATAAGCCTGAATTGTGGCTACTAACAATTCGATCAAATTTATAAAGGTCACCATCAGCGTACTTGCAATACCGATGGCGTACGATTCGAAGATAAATGCCAAAGCGATAAAGCCTAGGATAACGATGTGGCCCGCAGTGATTGCGACAAAAAGTCGAACCATCAAGGCAAATGGCTTTGTAAACAAACCGATGATTTCTACCGGGACAATAATCAAAAGCATTGCCGGAGGGACACCAGGCGTCATGAATACGTGCTTCCAGTATTCCTTATTTCCATTCACATTAGTGATGATAAAGGTCAATACTGCCAAAACCATCGTCACTGCAATATTACCAGTCATGTTTGCGGCTCCTGGAAGAAGTCCTAGCAAATTACCAAACCAGACAAACAAGAAAAGTGAAATTAGATAGGGAACAAAACGCTTGTATTGTGGACCAATTGAGTTTTTAGCAATGTCGTCCCTTACGAAAATCACAATTGGTTCAATCAATGCAGCTGCACCTTTCGGAGCTACAGCACCATGCTTTTTGTAATGATTTGCCGCTGAAAGCGACACTGATGCAACCACAATAAGGACAATGAAAAGCATTGCCACGTTTTTGGTAATTGAAAATTCGATAAAGCTGCCACCATCTACTCGTCCTAAATGATCATCCTCATCGATGAAATAGCCTTCATGTGCATACTCTTCACCGAATAAATGAGTCTCATGATTTTGAAAATCTGAAGAGCCGAAAAACTCCAAACCTCTGTCTGCTGAATAGACGATTACAGGAAGCGGTAAGGTCACATGAGTGTGACCAAAAGTCGCAAAATGCCACTCATGAGAGTCCTTTACGTGATGCATGATGAAGCTCGTCTTATCTTCTTCTCCACCTGCAGCTTGAGTATTGCTGGTAAAACCTAGCAAGAATGCTGAAATTAAAAGACTTAGTACCAGTATTTTACGCGTCATCAACTCTATTATTTGAGGGCTACTTTGAAATCGGGCGCAAGTTAGAGAGAAAGGCGTAGATATCAAAAACTAAGTAGAACAAAAAAATGATGAAGAAATCCGCTATAAACAGAATAATATTTTCCATGCTAGGCCAAACGGCAATTCCAATAAACACTATAGTGCCGATAAATCTCAAAATCATTGCTAAAACCATGATTTGAAAGAAATTTTCACCGAAGGATTTCAAGAGAAATCCATTGAGTAAACTGATCAAAAATGAAAAAATCAAAAGGAAAATGTAAATATTCCAGATTTCTGCATGAATAACAGCAGGTAAAACCAAACTCAATACACCTATCAAAACTGCAATCGCTAAGGATAGCAGAAGGAACCGGATGTGAATATTTTTAGGAAGTGCCATAGATACTAAGGATAGGCTGCAAAAGTAGCCATATTTTAGAAACTCATTTATTATCCTGCTTCACCGACATCCAAAGCTGGTAAAAAGCAATCCCCACCGACAAAAAGGAAAATAGCAAAAGCCAAATCGGAAATTTCATTTCGCTCTTTTGTTGAACCCACCACCCAAACCAAGTACCGGCACCGATCACTCCAAAAAGTTGAAACGATAAACCAATGTATTTGACATAGGTAGGTGTGCCGGTGGGCTTTCTGTCAGGATCCGTCTTCATTATCAAAGGTTAAATTTTACAAAAATCGATAGGCTAATATAGGCCATAAGCCCCCGAGGAAATAATCGCTCTATAATTTCGTTCGGTAAGAAGGTTAATTACCTTATTTTGGTACTTTAATTGGGAAGAAATCCACATGTCAAAATTATCCGGGTTAGTACTTATTGTGTTGCTTTTTGCAATGGCTTGCTCCTCAGAGCGCAATACGTTTACTAATCGAACTTTTCACAATTTAACCGCGCATTATAATGCCTACTATCTAGCCGATGTGAAGCTGAAGGAAGTGGAAGCGGAGATTTACAAAAACTACAAGGAAGATTATACCCAGGTCCTCCCTGTCTTCATACCCATCGATTCTGCCACCATCGAAAGCAATGCAGAAAAGCTACAATCAGCTGTGGAGCTGTCTTCCAAAGCCATCGAATGGCATAAAATAAGCAAGTGGGTCGATGATAGTTATTACCTGCTTGGCAAGATAGACTATTATAGAAGCCAGTTTGATGATGCTCAAAACACCTTCAAATACATCAATGTAAATTCGAAGGAGAATGACCTGCGTCATAAAACAATCATTACCCTGCTTAAACTATATGTGGATTTAGGTGAGATAGAAAAGGCTAATTTCACCATTGACTACCTCTCCAAAGAATCGAAAATCTCCGAGGAGAATAGATACGACCTTTACCGGACACTCGCTTATTATTATGAATCGAGATCCGATAAAAACGGAGTAATTGGAGCTTTGGACAAGGCGCTGGAATATGTAACTGATAAGAAAGAAGAATCTCGAATTAATTTTATTTTAGCCCAACGTTATCAGCGGGAAGGCTTGGATGCTTTGGCCTATGACTATTATAAGAAATCCCTTGATGGCAATCCTCCCTACGAGCGGAGTTTTTTCTCTCAGCTTTATGCCCAGCAAGTAGCTGAACTAAATGCGAGCAAGGATTTAAAGCGTGTCCGGAACTATTACGATGATCTGTACAAGGATCCAAAAAACCAAGACCTCAAGGACGTGGTGGTTTACGAGCGGGCGCTATTCGAGGAAAAACAAGGTGATACTGAACTCACGCTGAATCTTCTCCACCAAGCCGCAAAAGAGCCTGGAAGCAATCCAAGACTCAAAGGATACATCTATCAAAAATTGGCAGAAATCAATTTGAGTGAATTCAAAGATTATCGTGCTACCAAATATTACTTGGATTCTGCACTTACCTTCATCAATGAGACTGATCCGGTAGCGATCCAAATTCAAGAGCAAAAAACATCTTTAGACAATTACGTTTTTCACTTCGAGCGAATTCAATCCAACGACAGCTTAATTTTACTGGCGGAAATGACACCAGAGGAACAAGCATTCGTGGCTACCAATTTTATAAAAGTAAAGGAAGAACGATTACTGGCAGCTGCAAAAGCCGCTCAAGAACCTAAAAGCTCAAGTATTTTTGACAATCTACTGGCATTTAGTGATCGTGGCGGTGGATCAAAATTCTATTTTGACAATGGAGTAGCCATGCAGCAAGGAGCCATCGACTTCAGAAGAACATGGGGAAATCGGCCATTGCAGGATAATTGGAGACGAAGTGCTACAAGTTTTCAAAGTGTTATACCGACCATTCCTGGTCCCTCAACGAATGATTCAAGTGCAGTATCCTCGGAAACTAACCCTTTGGATCAAATCCCCGATCTTGGAACTCTATTAGCCCAGATACCGAGCTCCCCGGATCAAATAGCCGATCTGAATAGCGAATTGGAAGAATCTTATTTCGAGCTGGGTAAGCTACTTTACTTCAATCTCCAAGAGGTTCCCCCAAGTGTTTCTAATTTAGAAACTTTGGTAAGAAGATATCCCGACTCCAATCGAAAACCTGAAGCCTATTACCTGCTCTATCTCGGGCAAAAAGACCTGGAAGGAAATTCCCAGCAATACATATCTCGGTTGAATCGGGAATTTCCTGAATCTCAATACACCTTTTCAGTGAATAATCCTGATGCAGCGAGTGGAAACATGGCTTATTTGGCTTCTTCAAAACAATACGAAAGTGCGTATGATGCCTACTATCTAGGAAATTACCAATTGACAAAATCGACGATCAAAACCACACTGGAGGAATATCCACTCACAAGAAATACTGAGCGACTACTACTGCTCGACGTGATGGTAACTGGAAAAACTGAGAGTAGAAATAGGTACAGGGAACGATTGGAAGTCTATATTCAAAACACTCAAGATCCAGCTTTGGTAGAGTTGGCAAAGAATATGCTTAACCCTTTGTTGTCAGCAGAAGAGTTGGCCGCTATTAATCCAAAAACAATTGCCGAAAATGATTCTACCGCACAAAACAATGAGTCCAATGTGGCGGAAGAAAACGAATTCGAATTGGCAGATTCTCCTTATAAAATAAACGAGTCACAAACACATATCTTTGTGATCGCGATGGAACCAGGACAAGCTAATGCTGCAAAGAATTTGCTTGGAGATTTGGAAAATTTCCATGCCGAAAATTTCTCGAATGCACGATTGCGAACTGGAAACATGAATATGAATCGGGAAAATGCGATTTTCATCATCAGCCCTTTCTCAAATTCGGAAAAAGCACAAGACTACTTCGAGATTTTCCAGAAGGAATTCGAATCAGAAGGACTTGGTCCTGAAATTAAAGAACAGTCTTTCTTTATCTCCATCGAGAATTTTCAAGAGTTGAATAAAAGCAAAAATCTAGAAGAATACAGGACTTTTTTCAAGTCTGTTTATAAGTAAACTATGAGTAAAATTATTAAATCAAAAAACCCTACTTGGGTATCTAAGACTATCAAATACCTCTGGATAGCATTCATTGCAGGTTTTTTTGGTTTCATCCTTTTTGTTTGGATGATCAGTATCAATTTCTTGGGGCTGTTTGGTCCCCTTCCTGATTTCAAGGCACTCGAAAATCCTGATTCAGAAATCGCCTCTGGCTTGTATTCAGCGGATGGGGTTCTTCTTGGTACTTATTACAGAGAGAACCGTAGTCCCGTCAAATACGAAGACTTATCTCCAAACCTTGTAAATGCCCTGATTTCTACAGAAGATGTTCGATTTGAGGAGCACTCAGGTATTGACATGATCGCGATGATCCGAGTTTTTATCAAATCAATTTTGCTTGGACAGGACGCAGGAGGAGGATCTACTCTTAGCCAACAAACTGCGAAAAATCTCTTTAAAACACGAGGGGATGATTCTCAGGGAATCTTAAGCTCTGTTCCAGGACTTCGCATGTTGATCATCAAGACTAAAGAATGGATTGTGGCTACCCAGCTTGAAAAATCTTACACTAAAAATGAGATTTTAACCCTGTATTTAAATACTTCCGAATTCGGGTCAAATGCCTACGGGATAAAAACTGCATCAGAGACTTTTTTCAATAAGAAACCTTCAGACCTTGCCGTACAAGAAGCAGCAGTTTTAGTGGGCTTATTCAAAGCCCCAACTTATTACAGTCCAGTTTACAATCCTGATAATTCACTGAGAAGAAGAAACACTGTTTTGTATCAAATGGTGAAAAATGATCATCTCACTCAAGTGGAATTTGATTCTTTATCCAGTCTCCCCATAGCACTTGATTATAGCGTGGCCAATCAAAATAAAGGTCTGGCCACATACTTTAGAGAAATCGTAAAAGCGGATTTGGTTCAGTGGACTAAAGAAAATCTCAAATCAGATGGGACTGCTTATGACCTCTATGGCGATGGATTAAAAATCTACACCACAATTGACAGTCGTATGCAACGCTACGCAGAAGAAGCCGTGGATGAGCATATGCGGGCTCTCCAAAAAACTTTTTACAATGAGATGGGAAAGCGGGATCCTTGGGTGGACGGAAATAATCAGATAATCCCAAATTTCATCGAAGATGCCGTAAGGAGAACAGAAGCCTATCGGCTTTTGAAAATTAGATTTGGAAATGATACTGATTCAATCAATAATAAATTGAATGAGAAAAAACGGATGAATGTCTTTTCATGGGAACGTGGAGAAATAGATACGCTGATGAGTACCATGGATTCGCTTCGTTACTATAAAAAATTCCTCCAGACAGGCTTTATGAGTATGGACCCCCATACCGGAAAAATCAAAGCATGGGTGGGTGGTCTTGATCATAAGTATTTCAAATTTGATCACGTAAAACGCGGTAAAAGACAGCCTGGATCGACATTCAAGCCATTTGTTTATGCGGCAGCTATTGAGAATGGTTATAGTCCTTGCTACAGCGTGATCGATCAGCCAGTGGAAGTCTATATTCCAGGACAGCCAGCTTGGAGTCCCTCCAATGCAAATAGCAAGTTTTCTTATGAGAAAATGACAATACGACACGCAATGGCTGAATCTGTTAATTCCATCACTGCCTATATGATGAAAAAACTCAGTCCAAAAATTGTAATAGAGACTGCGCGCAGATTAGGGATAACGAGTGACTTAGAAGAGGTTCCATCTTTAGCTTTGGGCGTAAATGACGTTTCTATATTCGAAATGGTGGGAGCTTTTGGGACTTTTGTCAATAAGGGAGAACATACTACGCCATTTTACATAGATAGAATTGAAGATAAAAATGGAAATGTTATCCAGCAATTCACTGCTAAAAAACGCCCTGCGATGAGTGAAGAACATGCTTACCTCATGACTTATATGTTGAGAGGTGGATTTGAAGAGCGAGGTGGCACCAGTCAAGGTGTGCCTTATTCAATACGTGAAGGAAATGAACTCGGTGGTAAAACAGGAACTACTCAAAATGCATCCGATGGATGGTACATGGGAATAAGCAAAGATCTAGTATCAGGAACTTGGGTTGGAGGAGATGATAGAGCAATCCACTTTAGAAACTGGGTAGCTGGTCAAGGCTCAAAAACTGCTCGACCAATATGGGTCAATTTTATGGAAAAAGTTTATGCGGATGCTAGCCTTGGCTATACCAAAGGTCCTTTCCCAAGACCGGAGCGGCCACTTAGCATTGAAATTAATTGTGATGTTTACGAAAAAGAGAGTCAGCGATTTGCAGATTTCGATTACGATGCAAAGAAGAATGACTTTTAAGAATTTGAGAACTATTTCAAAAAACAGCCTTAATCCAAAGGCTGTTTTTTAATTTTAAGCCATGCAGTCCTCTTCCTACCTTCCTAGCCAACACTTAAACCTCCCCGACCAACCTGGAGTCTATAAATATTTCAATGAGGAAAATGAACTCATCTATGTAGGTAAGGCTAAAAGCCTAAAGAAGCGGGTAAGTAGCTATTTCAACAAAAACACCGGTGTCAATCTAAAGACCAAACGAATGGTCAAAGAGATCCGAAAGATTGAAATCACCCTGGTTAATAGTGAGTTTGATGCGCTCCTGCTTGAAAACAACCTGATCAAAAAGTCCCAGCCCAAGTATAATATCTTGCTGAGGGATGACAAGACCTATCCCTACCTTTTGGTCACCAAAGAGAATTTTCCCAGGATATTTCAGACGCGAAAAATGATCCCAAAACGCGGGACTTATTACGGCCCTTTTGCAAGTGTGAAAGCAATGAACAATGTTTTGGATCTCATACGCGAGCTTTTTACCATTCGTACTTGCAAACTAGACCTTTCCCCTTATAAAATTGCCGAAGGCAAATACAAGGTCTGTTTGGAATATCATATCGGCAACTGTAAAGGCCCTTGTGTCGGTTTACAAAAAGAAGCTGATTATTTAACTGATTTGGAGCAAGCTAAACACATTTTAAAAGGAAATCTAGGTCAAGCAAAAAGCTACTTCAAAAACGAGATGCAAATACTGGCTGAAAATCTAGAATATGAGAAAGCTCAGAAAATGAAGGAGAAGCTGGTTTCGCTAGAAAAATATCAGGCAAAATCATTAATTACTAATCCATCGATTAAAAATCTGGATGTTTGTACGATCGTCACTGACGAGCAGACCGGTTATGTGAATTACATGAGGATTAAAAATGGATCCTTGATTACTTCAAAAAATGTTGAGCTCAAGAAGAAACTGGATGAAAGCACGGAGGAGTTGCTAATAACCGCTTTGATTCGATTGCAGGATCAATTCAATAGTGACGCTGAAGAGATTCTTTTGAATATCGAACTTTCAGAGTCAATTGAGGGATTAAATGTATTCACTCCTAAGATTGGAGATAAGAAAAAGCTAATCGAGCTGTCTTATAAAAATGCCCTTTTCTATAAAAAGGAGAAAGCATTGCTAATCGGCTTAAACCAAGACAAAAAAGACCGAGTAATCCGTCAATTGCAAAACGACCTGAGCCTTCAAGACATTCCCGATCACATCGAATGTTTTGATAACTCGAATATTCAAGGCACTAATCCAGTTGCCAGTATGGTTTGCTTTCTAAATGGCAAGCCTGCCGTAAAAGAATACCGGCATTACCATATTAAGACTGTACAAGGCCCAGATGATTTTGCTAGTATGAAAGAGGTCGTGGGAAGAAGGTACAGGCGACTCCTCGAAGAGGGAAAGCCAATGCCTAAATTGGTGGTAATCGATGGTGGAAAGGGACAGCTATCCTCCGCAGTAGAAGCTTTACAAGAACTGGGTGTCTATGGACAAATGCCGATTATCGGAATAGCAAAAAGACTGGAAGAAATCTATTTTCCAGGAGATTCGTATCCCATTCATATTGACAAGAAATCAGAAAGTCTCCGCTTACTTCAACGGATTAGAGACGAAGCTCACCGGTTTGCGATAACTTTTCATCGAAATGTAAGAAGTAAAAATGCTTTTGGTACACAATTGACAGCTATTCCCAATATAGGGCAAAATACAGCTGACAAATTATTGAGCCATTTTAAGTCAGTGAAAAAAATCGGTGAGGCAAGTGAGGAAGAAATATCAACACTAATTGGAGCTAGTAAAGCAAGAGCTTTATTCGAATGGAAAGAAAAAAATAAAGGGGCTTAAAAGCCCCTTTATTGTGTCTACCATTCCCAGAGGTAATTTTCGAATTCGAGTAATTTATACTCAAAGGTCATGGCATTTATGTACGCTTGCATTTCAGGGTTAGGATGCTCCGCTGGAATAAAATCAGCGATCAAGGCCTCATCAGGATTGGTGAATCTTCTCACCACAGATCTAAATAATCTGGTTTGAAAGGCTTGATCATAAGTTAAACTTTTGGCCATGTTTTTGAAATTTATCCAACGCGCTTCAGGATGGTTTTTGAAATGATTAAAGAAATCTTTGTATCGAATAAAAGCGATCGTCTTTTGACCTGCATCAGAATTTGTAGTAGAAGGCATAACCAACTCCAGGTACTTGATGTCAAACACTATATCAGAATGGTGCTTATCAAATACGAAATCCTCTTTGAAATCAAGATAATACAACTGTTTTACGAAAATACTGTCTCCAGTTGCATTCAACCAGAAGTTCTCTTGAAACTCAGCAATCGAAAGCGGTTGAGTAAATTCTGCATCAGCAAATACTTCCAATGCATTCTCATCTACAATTGCTTTGTAAAGGTGATTCATGATTCCGTTGGACTTTGTATCTCCAGATCCGTAGAGCGAAAGGTTGTATTTTTCACGAAGGTCGATTCTGCGCCAAACTCCGATTTGATACATTTTATCATCTTCACGGATTTTATTCGCAGAAAAAACAGTGTCCATTACAAATTGTCTGTCTCCAAATCCTGAGGGATTCACACTAGTAGCAATCTGCGCTTGGCTTGAAAACGGTGCCAAACAAATAGCCACTAGGAAGGACAATAATAAACTTGAAAGAAACTTTTTCATAAGCATTTTATTTTGAAAATCCGGCTTCCTGGTTTATTTAATCGGAATTCGGATAATTTGTCTCAATTCTGAAGGAATTTTATTCCCTCTAAAGTTGGTACGAGTTACTTGGCGGATTTCAAAAATGATATCATCACCGGTTTTCGCACTTTCTAATAACGAACGCATTGCGAGTGAATTGCCCGAAGAAATTTGAACGGTTAGTCTAGGTACCTGATTTCTCAACAATCTCATTTCACCACCTGTTACTTCGAAATTGGCATCTTTAGCCATTGTTCTTCCGAAAGTAGGCTCTGGCTTTGCCAAAAGCTTTATCCCTGTAAGCGTTCCTATTGGATGAGCCTGACTCAAATCCAATTCACTTCCATTTGATGTGACTGGAACTAATGAAGGAGCAGGAACAGGTTTAATATCATAATCAACCGCTCCGATTTTATTTCCTCCACTACTTACTCCGATGTTTACTTTTCCTGATCCTCCCGGAATCACAGTCAGCTGTCCTGGTTTATTTCCTTTGATCGACTGACCATTAGAAACTGTAAATTCAGGGGCATAAGTATTTCCAAGCGCAGGTACTTCAATAAGTAGTTCGTTTGCGCTATCCGCATAAAGCTGCTGAACCACCTCAGAAGACACTTTAATCACTGGCTGAGCTACAAAGTATTCGTATTCGACTGGAAGAACTTTGTCTTCACCACCAACATTGGTAATGATCTCACCTTTCAAAATTCTTTTTGCAAGACCTCTGTCGTCATATTGACCTGCAGGGGTTACTGCAAATTCAATTTTACCAAATCCTTTGGCATCTACTGGAACCGATCTGCCATCAACTGACATAGTTGGCGCTGCTGAAGTAGAACTGGAGGCAATAAACATATCGGCTTCGAATTTAGTACCTGCGGCTACCACATTAGAAAGTGCTGCAATTCTAGCCTCAGTCACGTCAGCTTTGAAGAAGAAAGAACCGATTGAATTCTGAATAGCTTTTAACGACTCACTTTCGATATTCAAAACTTCATTTTGAAACTGAGAAATGAGGGCAATAACCGCTCCAACAGGAGATTTGACAAATGTTAAGGCTACGAAATCTTTATTTCTAACTTCTCGATCTTTGGCGAAAAGCTCGATATCTTTAGCATCCTTCGCAATATCTGGAAACTGCATATCTGGAAATCCGATCTTTGAAAGAATCGCAGAAATTTCCGATGGATAAGCATTTAACTTTTCCTTCATTTCAGCGCCTCTGCCATTATTTGCAAAAAGATTACCGGTTATTTCTGTGTTTTTAAGATTCGCATTAATAAAGTTGCCTTCATCATTCTTAGCATTTGATTGCACAATCAAATCCTGCTTTAACCCCTCTAGGTAATCATAGACCTCTTTTGAGGCCTCTCTGACTTCTTTTGCGGCTGCTACCTTTGGTACATCTACTTCTTTATTTCCTTGCTGCTCAACTGTGTAAGCGATAGACTCTACTGTAGATACATTTTTACCGATGAAATTTTGGGAGGTACGCTCCATTCCATCATTAAGCAAAATAAATTTCTGAAGGATTTGGTTGCTGACCTGAAGAGCCAATAAGGCTGTCAAAACCAGGTACATCATACCAATCATCCGTTGTCTTGGTGTCTCTTTAGCTCCTGCCATTTTTAAGTTTTAATGGATTGTATATGTATTGAAGCGAAATTAACCTTTCATAGCGGAAAGCATTCCACCATAGATTTTATTCAATGAACTTACGTTCTGGTTCAATTTTGATAATTCGTTTTTGAAAGCTTCAGTTTCTTTGCCTGCTTCGCTAAGACCTTCCATAGCTGCAGTCATATTTGAATAAAACTTATTTAAAGTCTTCACATGACTATTGGCGTCCTGAAGTTCCATTTCATAAACAGAATTTAGAGCAGATAGATTTTTTGTAACAGTGACCACTTGAGTATGATATGCTTTTGCATCTTGAGAAGCAGATGACATTTCTGTAAGGGCAGCTGCAGTCTTGCTATAAGATGCGTTCATGTCTACCAAAGTTTTTGCTGCAGTCTTGACATTTGTAGCATACTCATTTGTAGCGACTGCGGCATCAGCAAGGTTGCCCATTTTCTGTGCGGAGGAAGCAAGATTCTGCATTCCCTTCCCAAGACTTTCGATTAATTCTGGACCTACTTTAGCATTTGCTAGCATTTCGTCCAATTTTTGTGCAGTGTTATCTCCCGTAGAAACATTTACTGCTCTTTTTACCCCAGG
>JBBQDY010000025.1:0-18967 GCA_038320155.1 Cytophagales bacterium | reverse complement strand
ATCCAAATCCGCTGTAAGGTGGCACCTGAATTCAAATATGCAATAGGACTAAATTCCTCAGCCAGAACCATCATCACTGCTGAGGCCGAAAGTAACGTTTTATCTGAAATTTTAGCTAGTCCATGACCTAAATCAAATTTTCTAAAAAATTCCATTGTCCCAGGATCTCTAATCAATCCCATCGCCAATTGATCCATCTTCGTCAATTCCAAAGTGGCAATGTCTATTCCATCGCCCGTATCTATCGCCTCTTGTTCTGACCACCTGATTTCATTGACAAAATCCTGATATCCCTGAGTATGAAATAATCTCATTCGATCCATGCCACCTATGACTTCACTCAAACTTTGAAGATCGTCGAGGTCAGAAATTGTTTCTGCAATTGAACCGCTCTCTTTCGCTATATTCTGGTATGCTTCCAACTTTTCGGCTGGAATAATCACCCGATCCTCATTTCTTCGATTAGTGTTTCGAAGGTGGATTCCTGCTGCCAATTCATTGAATGGAACATCAACAGGCTTGGATAATCTTGATTCAAATACTACAGAAGCGATAAATTCCTCTTCAAATGATTTGATCTGAGGAATAATTCGAATGACAATCCCTACAGCTGCAGCAGCTAATCGGAGATTTTCTAACGCCGCACCAAAAGCTATTAATGAACCTGTTCCTTTGTAGTCCAACAAAGAGAAACTCCGCTTTTTGTCATGAAATAAATGTAAAACCCCATTCTTATCATAAATCCAAATCCATGGCTGACAATTTCCACCCGAAGGCGCCAAATTTGCCTGAGTGATCAAATCTTTGATTTCCACTTGATTCAGTTTAAGTGCAGATTCAAGATTTGATTTTGGGAGTAGTTGAATAAAATAAGACTTGGATGAGTGATCTGCCTCTTGCTTTCCTACCAAAGGTGCGCCTTTGATTTTTACAATTTCGTCTAGGTCTACATAATACCTTCCTGAATTAACCTCATCATTTAAAAGCAATTTTCTTCCTACGTGAGCCACCGTTGCCCCGCCGAGATACACTGCCGAGGCCAATTGAGGCCATGAAGAGATAGTTTGATTTATTTCCAGCAAGGAGGCTTTCATTCGAGTTGAAATCGTGGTAGCCCCAGTGATCTTTAAACCGATACTTACTTTCTGATTTTGGGTCAATTCCTTGAGATCGCCGTGTCGAATTCCTCCCATTGCTCCATGAAGTAATTCCCGATCAGGCTCCAAATCAAACCGCTCCACATCCAACATCCCTCGATCAGAGGTTTCCATGATGACAGGAATTCTGAAGAATCTTGCCCGCTCTCGTGCTAAAATCTTAATATCCAAGCTATCACACTCATCAATCAACAGATCCAGGCTTCCATCTTTTTGGAGGAAATCATCAATATTATCTTCAGAAATCCCTTTTCTATAAAGTGTGATTTTTAAATAAGGATCTATTTCGGAAATCTCACGAGCTGCAATCACCACCTTTTCGACTCCCAAGTCAAGCACCCCAGCTTTGATTCGATTAAGATTACTTAATTCTAAGGTATCGAAGTCTGCCAGTCGCAATTCCCCACAGCTTCGCTCAAGCGCAATGGTAAGGGCAATACTTTGTCCGACGGAAAGACCAATTATTCCGATCTTTTTTTGAGCAAGTTCCTTTTGTTCGGAAGGAGTGATTTTATAATTATTTCGCAGCGTCCTTACGAAAACAAAATCCTCTTCAGGAAGTAGTCTGACCACTTTAGATTTCCAAGGATAATAAATCCAGTTCCCATAAGAACGCCGAGGATTTTCTTCGAAGAAGTTTGGGACCAAGCTCCAAATCTCTTTTTCAGAAAGTGCATTTCCTGCATGCCTAGCTTTCAGCAATTCAAATACTTGATGATCAAGTTTATCTATGAATTGAATTTCTGGATTTCTCTCCAACCTTTCAAATTCATCTAGGTGTTCTAAGCTAGTAAGTTTGTAAACAATCGGATACGATTGATTTTCAAAATCAACAATTGATTTTTCAAACATTGGTAAATAGGGAAGTATATCGGGTGATAATTGGCATAAAGTTAATTTTTATAACTATAAATCCAATTAAAAGCGCTATTATTTAGCATTTTTATTAAAGATTCTTTAACGACTTTTCAGAAATATCAAGGAATTAGTACCTCCAAGTTTTAATCTTGGTTTTTACTTAAAAAAAAAACTATTTTTAAAGGACAATTGTTAATTTTCCTCGAAATTTGTTAAATGGAATCCAAACCTGAAGAGAAAATAAAAATCCTATATGTCGATGATGAAGAGAATAACCTTCAGGCATTCAAGGCTACTTTTAGAAGAGAATACAAGATTTTTTTGGCTATTGGAGCAAATGATGCTAGAGAGATTTTAAAAACTGAAGATATCGATCTGATTATCACTGATCAGCGAATGCCAGAAGAAACAGGTGTAGAATTCCTTGAGTCTATTATCCCAATTTACCCAAGCCCAATTCGGATTTTGCTAACTGGTTATACCGATATTCAAGCAGTGATAGACGCAATCAATAAAGGTCAAGTTTATCACTACCTAACCAAGCCTTGGGAAGAAGATTATCTGAGAACTGTAATCAAAAATGCGTTCGAAATCTATACGCTCCGAAGAGAAAATGAACGCCTGACCCAAGCTTTGATCAAATCAAACGATCAATTGGAATTTATACTTCGTCAGAACCTACTATCCTAACCCTAGTATCTCGCTGCAAGTAAAAGTTGGAGTTCCTTGTGACTCAGACCGAATTTACGTCCCAAATTGGCGTTGGTCAAGCTCCCTCGGTACGTATATACCCCGCGCAAAAACCATTTGTAATTAAAAATCATCTCCTCTGAGCCTCTCAATTCTGCCATTTGGAGAATAATTGGGGTAAATATATTACTTAGTGAGTAAGACGCAGTGCGAGCTACACGGGAAGCGATATTTGGCACACAATAATGAATAATGTCATGGATCAAATAGACCGGGTCCTGATGCGTAGTCATTCTGGAGGTTTCGATACAGCCGCCCTGATCAATTGATACATCAATCACGATACTACCGTGCATCATGTTCGCAATCATTTCCTCCGAAACAACAATCTTGTTTCGACCTTTTTCTTCTCGTAGTGCTCCAATCACCACGTCGGCCTCAGACAGTGCCTGATTCAAACTGAAATTATCAATTGTAGAAGTGTAAATCTGCTGTCCCAAAAGCTGCTTTAATCTTCTGAGCTTATAAATATGGTTGTCGAAAACTTTAATCGAGGCACCTAAGCCTAGTGCGGTTCGTGCAGCGTACTCAGCAACCGTACCAGCTCCAATAATTACGACTTGAGTAGGTGGCACTCCAGTCACACCTCCCATAATCAATCCTTTTCCTTCACTGACACTGGACAGATACTCCGAAGCAATCAGCATCACTGTGCTGCCTGCAATCTCCGACATTGCCCTGACTACAGGCATCCCTCCTACTTTATCTTCTAAATATTCAAAGGCTGCTGCCGTTATTTTTTTCTCATTTAATGCAAGAAAAAACTCCTTTACTTGTCTTCCTCCTTGCAACGCAGATATTAGACAACTTCCTTGGGTCATAAAACCAATTTCTTCGATTGATGGCGGATCCACTTTCAACACAACTTCTGATGAAAATACTTCTTTCCTGGAGTAAGATACTTTTGCCCCAGCATCTGAATAATCCTGATCACTGAATTTAGCATTTAAGCCAGCTCCTGATTCGATAATAACTTGAATCCCATTATTGGTCAATAAGCCTACTGATTCCGGAGTGATAACCACCCGCTTTTCTTGATCAGAAACTTCTTTTGGAAGACCTACAGTCAAGTGTTGTTCGCTTTTATTGACCTTCTGGGGAGATTCTTTAGGAATCAATCCAACTGCAGCAAGTGGGGTAGTTTCAGTTGCCATCGTTTACGTGTTGTATGTTAAGGGTTCGTTGTTCTGGAGAATCTGTAGTGATCTCAATTAGAAAAAACTGCTCAGGCAAAAATGAACCGATTCGTTCGGCCCATTCTAGCCAGCAGTAATTTCCACTATAAAAATACTCTTCTATTCCAATATCTAAAGCTTCCATAGGATCATCAATTCGGTAGAAATCAAAATGAAAGAACTCTTCCTGATGCTGATTCTCATAGTGATTGACAATCCCGAAAGTGGGACTACTTACTTGATCGAGAATCTCTAAAGTTCTTGCAAGCGCCTTAATCAACGTAGTTTTACCAGCTCCCATCTCACCTTTGAAGACCCAAATCTTCTCTTCTCCAGCTAGATCAATAAGCTTTCTGGCTGCGGAATCTATTTTGTCTAGGGAATACGAGTACTGAATCAAAACGAATTATTTTGGCGATAAATGAACGATAGGGACTATCATTTCCTCCAAAGATACGCCTCCATGCTGGAAAGTATCCTTATAGAAGTTCACATAATAATTGTAATTATTCGGGTATGCAAAAAAGTAATCCTCCACAGCGAAGACATAACTTGATGAAACATTCAATTTGGGGAGCTTGGCATCCTCTGGTTTCCGGATTTCAAATACCTTTCCCGCTTCGAAATTCAGGTTTTTCCCTTGCTTGTACCGAAGGTTAGTAGTGACATTTTTATCACCGATTATTCGATAAGGCTTATTCACCCGCTTGGTCCCATGATCAGTGGTGATGATTACCTCAGCTCCGGCAGCGTGTATTTTTTTCAAAAGTTCGAATAAAGAGGAATGCTCAAACCAACTCGTGGTCAGTGAACGGTAAGCAGCTTCATCCGGCGCCAGTTCACGAATCATCTTCATATCCGTCCGTGCATGCGACACCATATCTACAAAATTATAAACCAAGACATTAAGCTCATTTTGTAAAAAGGTGTGGAATTGCTCCAAAACGGCTTTTCCCTGATAGGTCTGGATAATTTTATTGTAGGAAAATTTAATCGGAAGTCTATTTTTTTCAAGGTTAATCCGGATCCAATCCTCCTCGAAATTATTTTTGCCCTCATCTGAATCTTCGTCTTCCCAGAAATTAGGGTGGAACCTCGCCATATCCATCGGCATCATGCCGGAAAACAATGCGTTTCTGGCAAAGGCTGTCGTAGTCGGTAAAATACTATAATAGGTATCTTTTTCTTTGAGGTTGAAATAAGGAGTGATCAAGGACTCGATGTCTTCCCATTGATCCAACCGGAAATTATCGATTACAATAAAAAAGAGAGGTTTCTTTTCCTTAATGTGTGGAAACACTTTTTTCTTCATCACTTGCGGAGAAAGCAAAGGTTTCTCCTGATTCCGCTCTTCCATCCAGCTCAGATAATTTTCCTTGATGAATTTAGAGAAATTCGCATTGGCCTCAATCTTCTGAGAATCCAATACTTCGAGCATATTCTTATTTTCGGTGTTATCGATCTCGATTTCCCAATAGGTCAACTTCTTATAGATATTTGCCCAATCTTGGTAGTCTTCCGCATCACCAAAAGCCATGCTGATATTCATAAAATCCTGCTGGTAACTTTGCGTAGTACGCTCTTCGATCAGCTGTTTGTTTTGTAAAAGCTTTTTCACAGAAAGCAAAATCTGACTTGGATTGATCGGTTTGATAAGATAGTCGGCGATCTTACCTCCTATTGCGTCATCCATGATGTGCTCCTCCTCACTTTTTGTGATCATCACCACTGGGATTTGGGGCTTGAGTAGTTTAATTTGTTGGAGGGTCTCCAAACCAGTCATTCCGGGCATCATTTCATCTAAAAAAATGACATCAAAATTCTTGTTTTCAACTTCTTCGATGGCATCCACTCCGGAATTGACTGTCGTGATTTCATAGCCACGCTGCTGCAGGAAAAGAATATGGGGCTTGAGAAGATCAATCTCATCATCTGCCCAAAGAATCGTATAGGTATGTGACATGGCTATTTCTGTTTCTTTTAAAATAATAATTACTTTTGAGTCAATCAAACGAGGCCTACTTGAAAAGCCAGAAAATACTGAATGACCCAGTTTACGGATTTATAACAATTCCCAGTGAATTGATTTTTGAGATTATTGATCACCCTTTTTTCCAGCGACTTAGAAGAATCAAACAGCTTGGTCTCACGGATTTTGTCTATCCGGGAGCGTTGCATACCCGATTTCATCATGCACTAGGCGCGATGCATCTAATGAGCATCACCTTGGACAATCTACGCATAAAAGGCAACGAAATCTCAGATCATGAATATGAAGCTTCCTTAATTGCGATTCTTCTTCACGACATCGGACATGGGCCCTTTTCCCATGCTTTGGAATATACCCTACTTAAAGGAGTTCCTCATGAATCGCTTTCACTATTAACAATTGAACTCCTAAATCAGCAATTAGGAGGAGAATTAGGCCTAGCTTTAAGAATTTTTAAGAACCAATACGAGCGGAAATTCTTTCATCAGCTGGTTTCCAGCCAGCTAGACATCGATCGATTGGATTACCTGCAGCGGGATTGCTTCTTTACCGGCGTATCGGAAGGGACGATTGGCGCAGATCGGATCATCAAAATGATGGACGTCAAAAATGACCAAGTCGTCATCGAAGAAAAGGGGATCTATTCGATTGAAAATTTTCTCAGTGCCAGACGACTCATGTATTGGCAAGTCTACCTCCACAAGACTACGGTGAGTGCGGAAAAGATGCTGATCAATCTAATCAAAAGAGCAAAATTCCTGACGCAATCTGGACAGCGATTTGCCATATCTGAAGAGTTTGATTTTTTCTTACAAAATGAATTAACCTTGAAGGATTTCGAAACCTCCCCCGAATTGCTTCCGAAATTTTTAGAATTGGACGATTTAGATATTTGGGGCGCAATCAAACTTTGGAAAAACCAACCGGATTATGTGCTTAGAAATATCTCGCGAATGTTTCTGACCCGAAATCTTTTCAAGATTAACCTTCGAACTGAATCATTTTCCCCTCAGCAAGTGGAAAAAATCCGAGAGAAAACCAGACAGAAGCTAGACGTCCCAGCGGAGGATATTGACTTTTTCTTTTCCCATGGGGTAGTGAGTAACTACGGATACCTCGCCGAAGATCGAATCAATATTTTGACTAAAAAGGGAAAAGTAATTGATGTCGCTCAAGCTGCTGACTTACCGAATATCAAAGTAATGAGTAAAATCGTGGAGAAACATTACATCTGTAAGGCTAAAAGTGTAATTTTAAACTAGTAAATAAATTTGATTCCTATGGAGTTTTCACTTGCTCAAGTCGCTGCGATCCTAAATGGTAAAGTTGAAGGAGATGAAACCAAGACCGTAAATCGTCTAGACAAAATTCAGGAAGGTAAATCCGGCGGAATTTCTTTTTTAGCAAATGAAAAATACATCCAATACATCTATGAGACCGAAGCTACGGCCGTAATTGTATCTGAGGATTTTACCCCAAGCAAGTCAATAAATACCAATTTGATTCGAGTGAAAGATGCTTACACCGGCTTTACGCTGCTGTTGGAAGCATATGCTGCCATGATGAAATCGAGCTTTGTGGGAATCGAAGAGCCTTCTTACCTAGATGATTCCAGTAGGACGGGCGAGCAGATTTATCGAGGTGCGTTTTCCTACATCGGGAAAAATTGTCAGATCGGAAATTATGTGAAAATCCATCCTCATGCTTTTATCGGAGATCGAGTTCGTATTGGAGATTATTCGATTATTCATCCAGGAGCCCGAATCTGCTCGGATACTGTGATGGGTCAACATTGCGAAATTCATCCCGGTGCAGTGATCGGTTCAGATGGATTTGGCTTTGCACCGCAGCCAGATGGCAGCTACAAAACAATCCCGCAAATCGGTAACGTAATCTTGGAGGATCATGTCAGCGTGGGTGCTAATGCAACGATTGATTGTGCGACGATGGGTTCTACCATTCTGAGGAAGGGAGTCAAAATTGACAACCAAGTTCAGATTGCACATAACGTCATCATTGGGGAAAATACGGTGATTGCATCCCAAACGGGGATCTCTGGATCAACTGAAATCGGCAAAAATTGCGTTATCGCAGGAAAAGCAGGAATCGTCGGACACATAAAAATCGCCGATCATACTACCATTGGAGCAAATACAGGTATTTCTAAAAACATCGTAACCTCAGGGCAAACCTTATTTGGATACATTGGAATGGATATAAAGAAATTTTTAAAGTCCTATTCCATTTTCCGAAATCTGGAAGCAATCGAAAACCGCCTGAAAGAACTAGAAAAAAAGCAGTAAATTTGCAGCCTTTGGAAAAGCAGATAACTGCAACAAATAAATGAAAGTAAAACAACACACCATTAAAAAACAAGTAGAACTCTCTGGCGTAGGCCTACATACTGGAGTAATTTCCAATATGACTTTTGTGCCTGCACCACCTCATCACGGAATCAAATTCCAACGCGTAGATCTGGAAGGAAGACCTACAGTTGATGCCGATTGCGATTTGGTAGTAGATGTGTCGAGAGGAACTACGCTTGAGCAAAATGGAGCACGTGTATATACTGTAGAGCATGTTTTGGCTGCTTTGGTAGGTTTGGAAATAGATAATGTACTCATTCAACTAGACGGTCCAGAGCCTCCGATTATGGATGGATCTTCGATTCAATTCATCGAAGTGCTGGAAGATGCAGGATTTGAAGAGCAAAATGCACTAAGAAGATTTTTTGAAGTACAGGAAAGCATCCAATACAAAGACGTCGCTCGCGAGGTAGAAATGGTAGCTCTGCCTACTGATAATTATCGAGTAACTGTAATGGTAGACTATAACTCTCCGGTATTGGGAAGTCAGCATGCCTCGATTACAGATATCGGTCAATTCAGATCAGAAATAGCTTCTTGCCGAACCTTCTGTTTTCTTCACGAGCTAGAAATGCTTTATAATTCCAACCTGATCAAAGGTGGAGATTTGAACAATGCCATTGTAGTAGTAGACCGTGTGGTCGAAGAAAAAGAATTAGTGCATTTGGCGAAAATGTTCAATAAGCAAAAAGTTGAGGTAAAGAAAGAAGGGATTCTAAACAATGTGGATCTTCGATATAGAAATGAGCCAGCACGTCACAAACTGTTGGATGTAGTGGGCGATCTAGCTTTGGTCGGAAGACCGCTGAAAGCGCAGATTCTTGCAGCAAGACCTGGTCATGCCGCTAATGTGGCTTTTGCCAAAAAATTAAAACGGGCCATGGAGAAGTCTTCATCTTCTCACATTCCTTATTATGATCCAAAACTGCCACCGGTGATGGATATCAATCAAATTAGCAATATCCTTCCCCATCGATATCCTTTTCAGCTTTTAGATAAAATTATTTATCTAGATGAAACAGTTGTGGCAGGGGTAAAAAATGTGACGATTAATGAGCCATTTTTCATGGGACATTTCCCCTCAAATCCAGTAATGCCTGGTGTATTGCAGGTGGAAGCTATGGCTCAGACCGGTGGAATTTTAGTACTTAGCACGGTAGACGATCCTGAAAATTACTGGACCTATTTCTTAGGAATAGAGAACTGTAAGTTCAGAAAGATGGTCATACCCGGAGATACGCTTATTTTTAAATGCGAATTATTAGCCCCTATTCGAAGAGGAATCGCCAAAATGAAAGGTGAAGCCTATGTAGGCAACACGTTGGTTTGTGAGGCTGTAATGACTGCAAGCATAACACGCAAAGAATTATGATTAGTCCTATGACTCACATAGACCCAAAGGCTAAATTGGGTGCAAATGTCACAATTGATCCTTTTACCATGATTCATGAGAATGTGGAAATCGGTGACAATACTTGGATTGGATCGAATGTAACCATTTATCCAGGCTCGAAAATTGGCAAGAACTGCAAAATTTTCCCAGGGGCGGTGATTGCCGGAATTCCTCAGGATTTGAAATTTCAAGGGGAAGACTCCACGGTGATTATCGGAGACAATACCACAATTAGAGAGTGCGTGACCATCAGCCGGGGAACGGTGGATAAGCAAACTACAGTAATCGGCAGTAACTGCCTATTGATGGCTTATGTGCACATTGCCCATGATTGTGTCATCGGGAGCAATGTGATCATTGCCAATGCGGTGCAGATCGCAGGTCATGTGGTGATAGACGATTGGGCAATTGTCGGTGGATCAAGTGCGATACATCAATTCGTTAAAATCGGTATGCATTCGATGATTTCAGGAGGCTCACTGGTCAGAAAAGACGTGCCTCCATTTACCAAAGCTGCTCGTGAGCCGCTGTCCTATGCCGGTGTCAATAGTCTCGGATTGCGAAGAAGGGGATTTTCCAGCGAATCAATCGCCCATATTCAGGAAGTATATCGCTTCCTGTTCTTGAATAGCATGAACAATAGCAAGGCTTTGGAAGAAATCGAAGTGAACTTGCCCGCCACTAAGGAGCGTGACGAAATCTTGAATTTCATCCGGTCTTCAGAACGCGGTGTAATGAAAGGCTACATCAATTAAACATGATTGAAATCCAACTTGACGAAGCCTCGAAGCGCTTCCAATATGAATGGATTTTTAAAAATCTTTCCCTGACTATTTCCCAGGGTCAATCAATCGCATTGACTGGAAGTAATGGGTCTGGAAAATCTACTTTACTGAAATGCATCAGTGGAGCGATCCCAATTTCTTCTGGGAATATTAGCTTTAAACAACTTGATAAAATCCTCCCAGAATCAGATTGGTTTAATTTTTTAACCATCTCAGCACCCTACTTGGAATTGCCTGAGGAATTTACATTGTCCGAATTGATCGATTTTCATTTCAAGTTTAAATCACCTTTAAACGGTATTTCAAAAGAGGAAATTCTTGAGATCATTTACCTCGAAACTCATGCGGATAAGATGATCAGTCAGTTTTCCTCAGGTATGAAACAACGCCTAAAACTCGGCCTGGCGCTGCTCTCTGAAGTTCCAATCGTATTGTTAGATGAACCTACCTCTAACCTGGATCGTAAAGGAATTCAATGGTACCAAGACTTGATCGATCAGTTTGGGCAGAATCGTATTTTGATTGTTTGCTCAAATGAGCCCAGAGAATATGAATTTTGCCAACAAAAAGTCGTTTTGGAAGATTATAAGTAAAAGTAGGCTTTGAACTTTAATCGATATCTTTAATTTTACGGTCAATACGAACTGGATGAATATGAACTTGAAATTTGTAAAACTAATAATGGTCTGTGCTGTGGCAGTGTTAATTCAAGCCTGTGGTGGAGACGATCCTACTCCAACCCCTCCAAAAACTCCCGAACAATTGGCAACTGAAGCCTTGACCGGAACAGGCACTTTGACTTGGGGTGTTTCCGGCGGTGGATCCGTGCAGCGAGATGGAGCTACGGTGACTGATCTGTATTCAAACTTTGAATTGATCATGAATTCTGGATCCTCAAAAACCTACACCACAAAAAACAATAATGACCTTTTCGACACTTCAGGCAACTGGTCATTTGTAGGAACTAACTTTGATAAATTCACACTGACAGGAACAAAGCCAGCTGCTGGAAGAGAAATTTCTTTTACCAGAACCGGTGATAATCTAAGACTGACCTTTACAATCCCGGCTCCCGGTGCTCGAATCAACGGAGTTTTTGCAGTTGCTGGAAATTATGTTTTCAACCTGAATAAAAAATGAAATTAAGATTATCAGCATAAAAAAGGGAGCCATCGAGCTCCCTTTTTTATTTTAAAGTTACCAGCGTCACGCCTGCACCGCCTCGATCGGCATGCTCATCTTCCATATGTCTGACTTGGCTCATGTCTTTCAGGAAATTCCGGGTAAGATCGCGAAGAATTCCATTTCCTTTCCCATGTACGATTCGTAGATCTTTGATTCCGAGCATATAACCTTCATCGATAAACGTCTGAATCAATGAGAGTATCTCCTCTCCTCTTTTTCCCCTAAGGTCCAGATTCATAGAGAAATCCATCATCTTTTCATTCGTGTTAAAATTTCCACGAACGCTCATCGCTTTCTTTTCCTTTTTGACTTCACCTTGCGAAATCCGCTCCAAGCGAGTCAGTTTCACATTGGATTTTAGCTCACCTATTGATATTTCAACTTCTTTGGATTTCAATTGAAGCACCTCACCGATGGCTCCATTGTCCTTTAATCGCACCCAATCTCCTACCTTGATTTCGCCTGGCAACACAACTATTGAAGGGGCCTTCAACTTTACTTTCTCCGGCTTTACTTTTTCTTTGAAGGCTTCAAGCTCCTGCCGCACTAGTTTGGTGCTTTCCTTTTCTGCTTTCCCTTCTTTGATCTGGCGGATCGTGGATTCGATTTTCTTATTTGCTTGATCCAGCAGTGACTTAGCCTCCTCTTTGGCTTCTTGGATATACTTTTTCTTAGTCGTTTCTAGCGTTTCTTTCAGCTCTTTATATTCCTGCAGTCGAATTTTCAACAAGCGGTCTTTAGAATTCACCTCTGCCAAGAGTTCGCTGTATTGGTTTTTCTCGTTTTCCAACTGGGTCAACAATCGGTCGTATCGAACTCGGTCTTCACCAATTTGGCTTTTGGCATAGGCCAAAATATCCTTCGAAATCCCAATCTTCGAAGCAATCTCCAAGGCAAATGATGATCCGGGCTTACCTATTTCTAACTGATACATCGGCTCCAATTTGTCCACATCGTAGCGCATTGCGCCATTCACGAGTCCTTGATTCTTGCTTGCAACTTGTTTCAAATTCCCGTAGTGCGTGGTAAGGACGCCGTAAGCTCCCAATTTATTGATGGCCAAAAGAATGGATTCGGCAATTGCCCCTCCAAACTGCGGCTCGGTTCCAGTTCCGAATTCATCAATGAAAAGGATGGTTTTCCGATCAGCAAAATTAGAAAAGTGCTTCATGCTCATCAAGTGTGAGCTATAGGTACTTAAGTCATTTTCGAGGTTTTGCTCATCGCCAATATCTATGAAAAAATTATCAAAGAGACTGCTCTTTGAATCGGGCTCCACCGGAATCAAAAGTCCGCATTGGAGCATGTATTGAAGCAAAGCAACGGTCTTCAGCGTCACGGATTTTCCACCGGCATTTGGTCCTGAGATTACTAAAAGACGCTCATGACCGCTAAGTTTGATCTGCAATGGAACAACCTTTTTCCCCTGAGCTTTCAAAGCCATTTCTAGTAGCGGATGTCTGGCGTTTCGCCAAATCAGTTGTCTCTCTTTGGTAATTTCTGGTCGGGCACTATTCGTTTTTTGGGCAAATTTTGCTTTTGCACGAATGAAATCCATTAAGCCTAGAAAATTTGTTGCCTTTCGCAAAGCCGGAATCGCAGGTCGCAATCGATCGGTGAGCTGCGTGAGAATCTTGATGATCTCCCGACGCTCCATATATTCCAAATCCCGAATTTCATTGTTGATATCCAAAGCTTCCTCCGGCTCCATAAATACCGTCTGTCCAGTAGCAGACTCATCATGGATAAATCCTCTCAGTTTACGCTTGTTTTCAGCAGAAACCGGGATCACCAGACGACCAGATCTTACTGTCATTTGCGCATCCTCGGGCGTTAATCCTTTAGCCCGTGCTTCTTTGAATACCCGATCCATCACTTTGCGCAAGCGACCCTCCTCATAGATGATCTGACCACGAATCAATTGAAGCTCGCGGCTGGCATTACTTTTAACAATACCCTTTTCATCGATGATCGCATCAATTGCCTTAAGAAGGGAAAGATCCAAATCGATAAGCAAGCCCAATAATTGACTTAAAACAGGGTATACTTCCTCATTTTTTTGAAAGAATGAAACGCAGGTTCGGATCGTCTGGAGCGATAGCTTTACTTCATGAAAATCGGCAGCATCCAAGAAGGAATTTTCGAGTTTCGCTTTTTCGAGGTAAGGATTAAGATTTGTGAAATTAGAAGTTGGAAAGGCTTCGCCTGAAACCAAAATCTGTCGAAACTCTTCAGTTTGATCCAGCAATCGGACAACTAATTTCGCATCTGAAGAAAAGGAGACTTTGTCCACAAAATCCATCCCCAAGGAGGAGGTACACTCCGACTTAAGAATTTCCTTGATATTACTAAAGTTTATTTTGTGCTCGAGATTAGAAGGATATAGCATCAATTTCCTGTTTGATCCAGGGCATTTCTAGTGGATTGTTTCAAACTCAATGAATCTACTACTCGGGCATAGATCGCATCTATTTTGGCAGGGTATTGTAGGTAGTAGGTCATACTCTGAATGAAAACAGAATCTTCCACCTCATGTTTTAAAAAAACTTCACGCTCAAGCAGTCGATAGATCACCTGAGAGGAATCATAAGAGACCGGCATGGCGCCCGCAATTCCCTCAGTCAATTGGATATCAATCAAAACCTCAACCATCTTATCCTCTGGTAGCACCCCTTCAGGCTGCTTCTCAGATACACATCCCACCAGTAGGAGGATCAAAAAACTAATTTTTACTAATCTTCTCACGGCTCAAAATTAGGTTTTTTTAACGGAAAATCGCCCCACCCTTTATGTAAGGAGAATTTTATAATTCGACAGAGTACCATAACTTAGTCGATTCAATAATCTCCGGATGAATAACTTATTCAGTAAGCTTAGAAAATACGAAATCATGATTCGAAAAGTGGCTAATAACCACCTACAAGGTGAATATCAGTCCATATTTAAAGGCTCAGGATTAGAATTTGACGACTTACGGCCCTACCAATATGGGGATGATGTACGAACCATCGAGTGGAAAGTTTCTGCCAAAGGTCATGGAACCTTCGTCAAAACTTTTCGGGAGGAAAAAGATCAATCCGTGTTTTTCCTCCTTGATATCAGTGGAAGCCAAGATATCGGGCAAGAGGGAAATCGAAAAATCGACCAAGGAAGAATTATCGCAGGAGTGCTGACACTTGCAGCGGTATTTGAAGGAAGTCAGATTGGATTGATTAGCTATTCGGATGAAAAGGAAAAATTGATTCTCCCAGCCAAAGGAAGTAAACAAGGAGTGAAAATGATCAAAGGAATCTTTGAACATCAAAATAAATCCTTGAAAACAGATCTGAATGGTCTATTTACCTTTGCGCTCAACCTGATCAAAAAGCGGGCGGTGGTAGTGGTAATCTCCGATTTTATCGATTCCGATTACGAGCGGCCTTTCCGTGCGCTTGCCGAGCGGCATGACTTGGTGGCAATTCAACTGACAGATCCACGTGAATCTGCACTGCCTTCGCTGGGCATCATTCCAGTTTATGATAAAGAAAAAGGGAAAACCACTTGGGTAAATACCGCCTTTGGAAGTTTTTCGAAGAAAATAGCAGATACCTTTACCACTGAGCGATCACATCTTCAGGAGATTTGTAAGAAAAATCAAATCAACTACCTCGCGATTGATACTACCCAAGACATCGTAATACCTCTGATCGAGCTCTTTAAGTATAGGAATAAAAGTATGAAACGTGGCTAAAAGGCTCTTAATCATTTTATTTTCAGTCTTTTCGATTGCGGCAAAAGGGCAGGAAGTGGCCGTTTCGGGCTATTTCATGCAGGATTCTGCAAAGTTGGGCGAGCGAGTGGGCTATGTCTTAAAAGCTAGCTATCCTGCATCCAAGCAATTGATCTTTCCGGATTCTGTCTATAATTTTGGCGAGTTGGTCCTATTGGAAAAGCAGACCTTCATCTCAGAAACTTCAGAAGGTGTCACATTAGACAGCGCCATCTACTTCTTGTCAAATTTCTCTCTCGAACCCAGTATCTTCCTTTCACTTCCAGTTTACGAGTTGGCACGCTATGATAGCGTGACGTATTTTCCTCTGGAGGCAGAATTGAAGTTAAAATTGACTTTAGACAGCATCCCTGAGAAGCTAGTCTTTCTGGAAAATAATATCTATCAGCCACTTAATAAACCGCTCAATTGGATCGTGACTAGCGTCCTGATCGGAGGAATTCTTCTTTTATTGGGAGTACTTTATTTACTTTTCAATAAGCAGATTGCAGCTTATTTCAGTCAATTGTCAGAGAAAAGACGCTGGAAAAAGTTTGAGAAAAAGTGGAATTTACAGACTGCAGAACTCGCTAAGAACCCTTCCATCGAGCTTGCTGACGAGGTAATCGGGCTATGGAAAGGTTATCTGGAAAGCATTACCAAGCAGCCAATCAAAGAATGGACTTCCAGTGAAATCGGTGAAAAACTCGAAGACCCCAAAATCTTTGTCTCACTTCGAACTATCGATATGATTATCTATGCAGGCGTATCTTCTCAAAGCGAAGAAGCTTCCGCTTACCTATTTGATGTAGCAAAGGAAAAATTTGATAAAAAAATAAGCAAAACCAACCATGATCGAACAGCTGTCTGAGTTTTTTAGCTGGTCTTGGTTTTTGCCTGAGACCTTAAAATCCTTCGAATGGGAAAATCCCTGGATCTTAAACTTGGTCTGGATCATCCCGGCTTTTATGCTGATTCGGAAATTTGTAAAATTCCTAAAGAATCCAGTACTCGAACTTTCTTTGCCAAAAACTGTCTCTGGAAATAATCCTTGGACTTACATGAGACTGATCCCGACCGCTTTTTTCTACTTGTTTCTGATTATGATGGTCATTGCACTTGCCAGACCACAGCGTAGCAACGAGCGTGTTGAGCAATTTACTGAGGGAATTGATATCATGCTGGTGATGGATATTTCCGAATCAATGGACCTTCAGGACTTCAAGCCAAACCGACTCGAAGCTTCCAAAGCAACGGCTGTTGAGTTCATCAATGGGCGCTTTGGAGATCGAATTGGAATGGTTGTTTTTGCGGGAGAAGCTTTTAGCTTGGCACCTTTGACCAATGATTACAAGCTCTTGACGGAATTGATCGAGGAAATATCTTTCAACATGATGGAGGCCAAAGGAACTGCGATTGGTTCCGCTATTGCCTCGGCTACCAACCGAATGAAAGATTCTGAATCGGTATCCAAGGTGATGATCCTACTCAGCGACGGCGAAAGCAATGCAGGAAATGTAGACCCATTATTTGCAGCGCAACTTGCCTCGGCTTTGAATATCAAGATTTATACGATTGCCGTGGGCAAAGATGGAATGGTTCCTTACGGCACTGACTTCTTTGGTCGACCACAAATGGTTGAAAGCTATCTGGATGAGACCACTTTACGGGAAATTGCGAAAATCGGAAATGGAGAGTTTTTCCGAGCTGCCGATGGCGGTACACTAGGTGGAATTTTTGAGCAAATCGATAGTCTGGAAAAGACTGAAATCAAAGAGAATCGCTACAAGGAAACTTCCGATTACTACCGCACTTACATGTTTTGGGGATTCATTTTACTTTTCACTTGGATGCTTTTGAAGAGCTCCTTCCTAAACAACTTCCTGCTGGACTAGCGAATCGCCGAAAGTCCGCTTTTTCCAAATTGCTAATCGCGGATCCATGACGGCAAACCACAATGGAGGAAACAAGGCCAGAATGATCATGGCAGAATAACCGGCTGGGAGCTGTGGACTTTGATCGTAATGATTCAATACCTGATAGCGCTTATGAGCATTGGCGTGATGATCAGAGTGCCGCTGCAATTGGAAGAGTAAAAAATTACTAACTACCTGACTGGCGTTCCAAGAATGAATTGGCGTCACTCGCTCATAAGTTCCTGTTTCCAATTTCTTCCGCTCCATTCCGTAATGCTCGAGGTAATTCACCAATTCAAGAAGCGAAAAACCAAAGAAGCTTTGGGCCACAAAAAACAAAGGAACTTCCCAAACTAGACGATTTAATAGCATTGAAGAAATCAAAAAAGCAAGCCCCATAAAAAGCATAGGCAGGATTGTAAATTGAATCATCTGGTTTTTTACTGACCAAAATGAAATACCCTTTTTCACAAGCAGCTCTCGCTCCAACTCCCAAGCACTTTGATAGCCCTGAAATACGGATCGATACCAAAAGGAGTAAAAGCTCTCTCCCAATCTGCTGGTAGCCGGATCATCTGGAGTGGCCACACGAACGTGGTGGCCTCGATTATGCTCGATGAAAAAGTGCATGTAGGATACAGTCATCAAAAGCATTTTAGAATAAAGTTGTTCCAGGGCATTATTCTTATGTCCCAATTCATGCGCAACAGTGATTCCAATTCCACCCGTTATTAAAGCCATTCCACTTGAAAAGCCCAAGAATTCCCACCAAGAAAAATTAGTCACACTTATGATGTAAAATCCCCAGATCAAGATTCCAAACTGCACATACACCCAAAAGAAAGTGACCAGCTTGTAAAAGTTCTCTTGAGTAACTCGACCGATGGCCTCTTTGGGAATATTATTCCGATCGGTGCTGATCAGGTAATCCATAATAGGCACCAAAATAAAAACAAAGGCATGAATCAAAAACAAGTTTGATCCACCCAAATACACACCGAGGATCAACAATAGCGGTAAGATTAGTGCGCTGAAAAAACCGATTTTCTTAAGGCTGGACATTTGATTTGAATTAAGGGTATCTCAAGTTAAACTAGAATCTCGAATAGGGAAAAACTGAAGCTTATATATTTTTATGTAGCAACTGATTTATGTCAGGTTTTGAACTGGTTTGAATCATCAAGCAGCACCTAGAAAATGTGGAATTTTGAGAAACTAAAAAACCATGTCGATTTCTGCTTCTCTGATTGAGAAATACAATATTCCAGCGCCAAGATATACTTCCTACCCTACCGTACCTCTTTGGGAAAACAAACTCAACGCTCAGAATTGGAAAGATTTGGTTAGTCTGGCTTTCAGAAATTTTGGATCCGAAGAAGGATTATCGCTTTACATTCATTTGCCTTTTTGTGAAAGTCTCTGCACCTATTGCGGTTGCACGAAGCGAATCACCAAAAACCATTCGGTCGAAAGAAGCTACATCGAAGCTGTGCTCGCGGAATGGAGTAAATACTTGGCACTCTTTGGCAAAAAGCCAAAACTAGCTGGAATTCATCTAGGCGGAGGTACACCGACATTTTTCGCTCCTGAAGCTTTACACAATTTGCTTAGCTCGATCATTTCCAGTTCGGAGGTTCTTGATCA
>JBBQDY010000024.1:0-19600 GCA_038320155.1 Cytophagales bacterium | reverse complement strand
TGAGGAAGTGGCTTTCATGAAAATAATCGGAACCTCCGGAACTGCCATTCCTGCTTCCAGAGCATGTTTAAGGTAATTCAAACCGATGCAGATGATTTTGGAAGGACGCGCAATTGGTGAACCTATTCGGGAATCTGTGGGGATTTCATTTAGGTTTTGTTCATTCGCCTTTAGCCACTCCTCCAATCTTGCCAAACCGTTGTTTGTAAAAAATGCCTCATTCCAATCATCCTCAAAGCCTGAGCAGTCTAGATTTTTGCCATTTGAATTTTGAATTCCAGGTTTCTCTTTTCCAGCTTCGCCAAATCGTATCAGTTTCATATTTTAAAGTATCAAGTAGTTAGTATCAAGAATCAAGACTTTAGAATTTAGATTAAAGTATAAAGTAGTCAGTATCAAGAATCAAGACTTTAGATTTAAGATTAAAGTATCAAGTAGTTAGTGTCAAGAATCAAGACTTTAGAATTTTTAAAGTATAAAGTAGTCAGTATCAAGAATCAAGACTATGGAATTAAGATTAAAGTATCAAGTAGTCAGTATCAAGAATCAAGACTTTAGATTTTATTAAAGTATCAAGAAGTCAGTATCAAGAATCAAGACTTTAGAATCAATATGATAGTATTCAGATTTTAGAATCAAGATTTCAGATGAGAAATTTTAAGAACATTAAAGGACTGAGTTAAACCTCGTAAATCGTGATTTGTAAATCGCAAATCGCCTCACATTTTCAACCCCATAAACCCCCCATCAATATTATAATTGCTTCCGGTGATAAATCCACCAGCATCGGAACTGATAAAATAAGCCAATTCAGCGATCTCTTCCGGTGAGCCCATTCTTCCAATTGGTTGGGTTGCAGCTAATTTTTCGAATATCATTTCCTCTTCACCAGGATAGTTTTTGGCAATAAATCCATCCACAAATGGCGTATGCACGCGTCCAGGGGAAATGCTATTGCATCGGATTCCTTCTTCTACATAATCCCGAGCAATACTCAGGGTCATGGTAAGCATCGCGCCTTTGGTCATACTGTAGGCGAATCGATCAGGAATTCCGATGGTTGCTGCGACAGATGCCATATTCAAGATCGAACCGCCACCCTCTTGCTTAAGCTTAGGAAGTGCAGCTTGAATACAGAGGAATGATCCTTTGACATTTACTTGGAAAAGCCGCTCAAATTCCTCTTCAGATGTATTTTCTACTTTACCGATATGAGAAATGCCGGCGTTGTTGACCAAGGTGTCTATTTTCCCTGGAATCGCCTCAAATACTGATTTGACAGCTGCTGCCTGAGTAATATTACAATTTAGAAAGGCAACAGAATAGCCTTTTTCCTTTAGGTCTTTCTCCACTTTTTCACCTTCCGCTTGATTGGTATCAATGAAAAACACGCTCCAATGTTCAGCAGCGAATTTTTTGACCATTGCCAAGCCAATTCCGCTAGCGCCTCCTGTGATTACTACTGTCTTATTTTTCATAGCTCGGGTAAAAAAGAAATATACTGATCTCATTCGAGTTGGCAAACGGAAATTAGGAGGAACCTAGAGTTTTACTATTTCTCCGGTTTTTACCGATTCATCACATGCAAAAGCGATTTTCAAACTGTTGATTGCATCATCCAAATGATCCGTCAAATCCACATCTTCCACAATCGCTTTTAAGAAATAAGCCTGTTCTCGGTCACAAAGCTCCTGATGGCCAGGTTCGTCTGTCATATCAATCCATTGATCCGCTTTGGTGAATTCGTTTTTAGAATCGATGTCAGCATGATGCACTCGGATGGATTCAGTTTTGGTGTGACTGTCCACATGGTCGGATTTTCCGGAAGCTCCGGCATCTTTGGCAGTGATGGAAACGGAGCCTTTTGGGCCAAAGACGTCTTTGACAAAAAATGCGGTCTCAGAAACCATCGGCCCCCAAGCAGCTTCATACCATCCCACAGAACCATCTTCGAATCGAAGCTGAAGTTGACCATAGTTGTAATTATCAGCTGCAATATCCGGAGTCAATCGAGCTCCAATAGCAGAAACAGAAACCGGTTTGGACCGTGTCATCTGGCACATCACGTCTATGTAGTGGACGCCGCAATCGACAATTGGACTGAGACTTTTCATCAAATTCCGATGCACATCCCACATGTAACCATGGCTTTGCTGATTGAGATTCATCCGCATTACGAGTGGTTTTCCCATCTTTTGAGCTTCTTCGATAAATCGAATCCAAGAAGGATGATGTCTCAGGATATAGCCTACGACTACTTTTTTGCCAGTTTCTTTCGCTTTTGAAATGATGCGTTCACATCCCAAAACGGTATCTGCTAGTGGTTTTTCGATAAAAATATGACAGCCTGCCTCCAAAGCTTTGACCGCAAACTCTTCATGGGTATCAGGATAGGTGGAAATACAAACAGCGTCAGGTCTAGACTCCGCCAATGCTTTGTCAAAATCTTCAAAAAGTGGGTAATCTGAATTCAGCGCTTGGTTCAGTTTGTCTTTGCTTTCACCTCGTGCAACTAAACCGCAAATTTCAAATTCGGGCATGTGGTGATAGGCCGTCGCGTGGGATGCACCCATATTTCCGCAGCCTACTACAAGGATTCTAATTGGTTTGTTATAAGTCATTTTCGTGGGGTTTTGATTCGGGTTTTTAAAGAATCATTTTGTTTTTCAAAGGAGAGGGAAGTTTAGATTTTTATGTTGGCAATTTCCTCGATGGAAAAATAAACAATAGAAACCTTCAAGGTAATAGGTTTGACTGGTTCGTCTTTGCTGTCTCGCTTCACCCGCACGATTTGCTCGATAACCTCCATTCCTTTAATTACATGCCCAAAAATCGTGTAGTCTCCATCTAATCGCGGGATTCCTTCGGGGTTTTGGACAATATAAAATTGACACCGAGCAGATAATTTATCTGGATTGCCATCTCTTCCTGCGCCGACGGCCCCATAGACATGCTTCAATTCAGGCATAAACTCCGGAGCAATAAGGTACTCGGGATCATTAAAGCCTTCTTCTGTATCTGGGCATCCACCCTGAGCGACGAAATTCGGAATCACTCGATTAAATGTAAGCGAATCCCAATATCCGGACTCCGCCAACTCGATAAAGCTTTCCTTGTGATTTGGAGTTGACTCAGCAAATTGGATAAAAATAGAACCATAAGGTGTTTGGATTTTACCAAATGGAATTTGATTGTCTTGAGCGAGAGCTAAAGAAACAGTGCTTAAAAGCAGAAATAAGATTGCCAATGTTTGCTTAAGAATTGAAAACATAAGTTTATTTTTACTTAAATAAGAATTTTTTTAACACTAAAAGCTAAGCTTACTTTTAAAAATCAATTTTATCTAAAATAATATTTTTAATGTCTATTAAATCTTCAGTGAATCGAAACGAAGTTGAAAGACTTTTGGCATTAAGCAATCTGGGGATCGACTATTCTACCCTAAATAGAGGGATTGACAGGCTTTCAGAAATCGCTGCTAAAATCGCTGGCACTCAGATTTGTCTAGTTAATCTCATTGATTCATTTTCACAATGGACCATCTCATCCATAGGAATCCAACAAAAGGAAATTCCGGTAGAGAATTCGATATGCGCTGGTTATACGATCAAAATCGGGAAAAATGAGGTCTTTGAAGTTACCGATCTAAGTAAGGACGTGCGTTTTGCAGACCAATTCTATGTCACGAACTATCTAGCACTTCGGTACTATTTAGGTTTTCCATTGACTACCTCTCATGGCTATAATGTCGGCGCGCTTTGCGTGATGGACAGATTAATTACAGGACTTTCGCAAGAAAAAAAAGAATTACTCAAAATGATCGCCCACCAAATTGTGGAAAGGTTGCAGTCGAACAAGTTATTATTGGACCTGAATGGTGAAATCAAAGAAATCACCCTGACCAAAAATAAACTTGCTCATGATATTCGGGGGCCTATCACAGGGATAATTGGTCTTTCTGATGCTATAATGAAGCAAGGAGATGAAAACGACAGTGAAGAAATGATGAATTTTAATTCACTCATAAATGCGAGCGGGAAAGTAGTTTTGGAGCTTGCCGACAGTATTTTGGAGGAAAATCTTGAAATAAATGAAAAACAATCCAATAAGCTAGGCGAAAGTGAAATCAACTTAGTTGGGTTGAAAAATAAAATGGATCAACTGTTTGCTCCTCAAGCTCGATTGAAAAAAATCGCGCTGGAAATTTCCTGCCTTGAAGGAAATGAGCTTTTACCTTTTAATAAAAACCTGCTATTCCAGATTGTGGGGAATTTATTGTCCAATTCGATCAAATTCACCCCAGAGTTCGGTCAGATTTTTGCGAAATTTGGGTTGTCTATCGATGATCTTCAAGATCTTTGGCTAGCAATCGAAGTCAAGGATTCCGGGGTTGGAATTTCTGAAGAAAAGATATCGTCGATCTTGAATTCTGATGCCAGCAGCGAACTTGGAACTTCGGGCGAAAAGGGATTTGGAATTGGATTAAACTTGGTAAAAATCCTATTGGACAAATTGGATGGCAAAATGGAGATTAGCAGCGAAATAAATAAAGGGTCTCAATTTTCATTGAAAATGAAGGTTAGTTGACCTTCTCCCCTGAATTTTTTATTTGATTATTCACAGGATTGGCATACATAGCGAGAAAGCTTTTAACCAAAAATTCATTTTCTACATCAACTTTTTCCTGCAGTCTTTTTTGAAATGCAACCTTTTCATCAGCAGTATATTCCTTAACGAATTCCTCATCTCCATAGAGTAAGTCGTGGGCTATGTAATTACTTGGCCAAAGTTTGTAGCCAGACCAGATTTTTTGGTCAATGACGTTAGCTAATAAGGCTAGCTTTTCACCTGAACCCAACCCCGATTTTGAGATTTTAAGAATCTCTTCATTGATGACTCCATTGACTTGGAGGTGAATTCGTTTTTTGGTACCCAAAAGGCCTCGAAGGAGGTTTTGGAAGTCCTCATTTTCGCTTTTCACGTATTTTTCATCTCGGGATTTTGCCAGGAGCTCGGGCATTTTCAACACGTCTGTCGGATCATATTCGTAAGAAATTGAAATCGGCACCACTTTGATCTTTTCAAAATAGGAGAACTGGTCAGACCCTTCTTGGGAGAGGGTGAGCATTTTCAACACTCCTTTATGAGTGGCATCATTTCCATCTTTGGTTCTTCCTTCTCGCTGGGCAGTCCATACCGATCGATTCTCGTTCAAAAGACTTTTTGTGATAAAAGCTGAAGCTTGTTTCGAACTTTCCAGCAATAATCGGCCCTGTAGCCCTCTTTTTATCGCAAAATTCCGATTCAGTTTAGACAGGATATGGAGAAATGGCTTTTGAATCAGATTGTCACCAATGGCTGAAGTGGTGAGCACCAATTTATTTTCATAAAGGCACGAATTGAATAAGGAAGTATCGAGAATGATGTCGCGGTGATTCGAGATAAATAGGTAAGCTGTATTGGGTTCTAACTGGTCGAAACCGCCCGTACTCAAGCCATCAGAGCTTTTTTCAAGAACTTTCTGCACACCTGGATAGATGAAATTGACTTGGAAATCCCGCAAGGAGTGGGTATGAAGCATTAAATTTTTCCAGTTTTCGGTTTGATCATCCGGAAAAGTAAACCTCATCATGGCCTCAAGCATGGGATCATCAATGATCTGACGAATGGCACCATTTGCCTCAGTTTCGTAAAAAGGCCTGATCGAATCGAATTGGGACATAGTTGGGGTTAATTGTATTGCAAAAAGCAAATTAATGCTCGAAAGGCGATAATAATTTAGGGTTCTTTTATCTTTTGAGATGCTTATTGATGAAATGCATGTGAACGGGTAATGCCTCTGTCCAGTACTGCCAGGTGTGTGCTCCCGGCCGTTCGGTGTATTCGTGAGGGGTTTCATTGGCCAGAAGTAGCTGATGCATTTGTCGATTCGTATCGATCAGGAAATCCTCTGTACCACTATCAATAATCAGGGGAATTCCATTTGCTTTGATTTGATCTACCAATCCGACCGCAGTGTATTTGGAATAAGGGAATTCATATTCTATGTCTCCGAGCATCATTTTTTGACTTGCGGCTCTCATATTTTTTAATTCATCTCCAATCTCCCAAAGGCGGGTATCAATATTCATCACGCCACTCATGCTTCCGGCGACAGCAAATAGTTCAGGATGCTTGGCGCTAAGTGTGATCGCTCCATGCCCGCCCATGGATAAACCTGTAATGGCACGGGATTCTTTTTGCGCAAGGGTGCGGTATTTGGTGTCAATTTCTTGGATTAATTCCGAGGTCATGTACGTTTCGTATCGGATCGAATCGAGTAGGGGACTATCGAAATAATAGCTTGATGGTCCCACACCTGGATTGACGATAATCACCTGATATTCTTCAGCCATTCGATTTACTAAGCCAGGTTCGGTCACCTTGGTCAGCCAGTCTGAGAAGGAACCACTTCCACCATGAAGCAAGTATAAAGTTGGGTAGCGCTGATCGCCTTTCTGATAGGAAGATGGCGTGGTGACGGCCACTTTTAGGCTCTTTTTCATAGAAGGGCTGTTGACTTGGATGGTGTCGACCTTCGCTTGCGCAAAACTGATTGAAGGAATGAATAAGAGAAGAAGAAGTATTTTTCGCATGGATGATTTCTTGATTACTTAGGGATAGACCAAATTCCGAATAAGGATTTTTATGTTGAAAAAAACTTGAATTCAATTGATTTTAGATTCTTGCTCGGTATTTTTTGAATGAAATATAAACTCTAAAATAAGCAAATTACGAGTTCATTAACCAGCTGGAGTGTATTCTAGATAGTTTGGCGAGGTTTTCAAGGATTTTCATTTAAACCAAAATTCATAAATTCCATAAATAGCTTATTTCTTAAATGCGATAGTTTTTCGATCAATTCTAATCAAAGAAGATGCCTTTCCTTTAGTCTCGCTGATTACGGAGTTCGTTTTTCACTTTGACGTAATCTGATCACTGAGAAAAATAAAACTTAAAGGAACGTCTTCATCCTTAAAATTCCACTAAAAAAGAGCAACCAATCAGTTGCTCTTTTTCAATTACTTCCAGAAGTCTGCGTTTTCAATTCCAATATCTTTTGCTTTGAAGACCGGGTCTTTACCTTCTTTCTTCTGCTTTTTATAATCTGCAAATGCCTTGAATGCAGGCTTTCGAAGTAGTAGGATAGCTATAATATTTAGCCAAGCCATCAAGCCGACCCCAATATCACCCATCATCCAAGCCACTTCAGCGGTCTTTATACAGCCATAAAAAGTAGCGCCAAGAATTAAGAGCCTCAAGGCTGTCAAGCTCCATTTGGAAGACATATGCCTCGTAAGGTAGCTCAAATTTGTCTCAGCAATATAGTAGTAAGCCATGATGGTGGTGAATGCAAAAAATAACAAAGAAATCGCAATGAAACCTTTACCCAAAGTAGGAAATTGTGTAGCCACTGCGTATTGTGTGTATTCAGGCCCAAAAGCTACGCCGGGAAGATTTTCGACAATAAACCCACCTTCAGGATTCAAAACATTATACTGACCTGTGAATAGAATCATTAAAGCTGTGGCGGTACAAACAAAAAGCGTATCAATATAAACGGAGAATGCTTGGACCAAACCCTGCTTTACTGGGTGAGAAACCTCAGCTGCCGCAGCAGCATGCGGAGCGGTACCCTGACCTGCTTCATTGGAGTAAATTCCACGTTTCACTCCCCATGCGATTGCCATTCCAAACACCCCACTGAAAGCTGCCTCCATATTGAATGCAGACTTGATTATCAACGCGAAAATCGCTGGAACTTCCGTGATATTCATCCCGATAATAACCACCGCCATAGTGATATAAGCCGCAGCCATGATCGGAATGACTATCTCAGCTACTTTACTGATTCGTTTTACTCCGCCTAATATAATGATAGCCAAAAGCCCTGTTATAATAGAAGCAGTATAGATCACTGGTATCCCAAAGGCATTTTCTGCACTTAAGGCGATGCTATTGCTCTGTACACCTGGCATGAAAAGCGCAGTTGCCAAAATCGTAGCGAATGCAAATGCTATTGCATACCACTTTACTCCAAGACCTTTCTCAATGTAATAAGCCGGTCCTCCTCGATACTGTCCATTGTTCACTTCCTTATAGATCTGACCTAACGTAGCTTCGACAAATGCCGATGATGCGCCAAGGAAGGCAATCACCCACATCCAGAAGATCGCTCCTGGGCCGCCCATGGCAATTGCAGTTGCTACTCCGGCAATATTTCCTGTCCCTACTCTCCCAGAAATCGCTATCGCAAATGCCTGAAAAGAGGAAACGCCTTCTGCTGAAGATTCACCTTTAAAAAGCAGGGTGACCATTTCTCTAAGATAAGTGACCTGCAAAAACCGGGTAGCGATGGAAAAATAAACGCCTGCTGCCAGACATAAAAAAATCAGTGCATCACTCCAAATCACGGCGTTAATCGCCTCAATTATTTCTTTCATGTTGGGTTATTTTCCTTGCTTGGGAATAAATAGAATTCGATTCAATGAATTTTTGAATCAGAAAGAAAAGAAAAATAAGGCAAAAAACTTAGGAGTATCTCATAAACGGTAGGGGATGCAAAAATTTGGAGAGAAAAAAATAACTTGAAATTAGGCTAAGCTGGTCTGATCAAAAAAGAAGTTACGAGAGCAAATAGGGTATAAAAAAAAGCTCCTAGAAATAAATCTAGAAGCTATTAAAGTCGGGGTGGCGGTCCGCGATGGCTATCGGGAGAACCCACGACCACTGATAGATTTTGAATAAGAAAAAATGAGTATTCGGTTTGTTGCACGTTCCTGAATAAAGCGAAACGTGGATTTGAATTCGGATCAAATCTCCCTTTCTCAAAGGGGGTAAGAGCCTGTCCCGAATATCGGGAGGGATTTTGGGAAGCAAATCAGTATAAAATTTGGCAACGTAAATGATTGCGGATACTCATAAAAAAAACTCTTGAAACTTAATTCAAGAGTTTTTGTGTCGGGGTGGCGGTCCGAGATGGCTATCGGGAGAACCTACGACCTCTTGATCTTGAATAGTAAGAATAAAAAAAGCTCCTAGAAATAAATCTAGAAGTTTCTAAAGTCGGGTTGAAGGTCCGCGATAGCTATTGGGAGAACCCAAAACCTCTTAATCTTATATAGTAAGAATAAAAAAAGCTCCTAGAAATAAATCTAGAAGCTTCTAAAGTCGGGGTGGCGGTCCGCGATAGCTATCGGGAGAACCCACGACCTCTGGTAGATTTTGAATAAAAAAAACTCCTAGAAATAAATCTAGAAGCTTCTAAAGTCGGGTTGGCGGTCCGCGATGGTAATCGGGAGAACCTACGACCTCTGGTAGATTTTGAATAAAAAAACTCTTGAAACTTAATTCAAGAGTTTTTAAGTCGGGGTGGCGGACCGCGATAGCTATCGGGAGAACCTACGACCTCTTGTATATTTTGAATAAAAAAAACACTTGAAACTTAATTCAAGAGTTTTTGTGTCGGGGTGGCGGTCCGCGATGGCTATCGGGAGAACCCACAACCTCTTAACCTTATATAGTGAGAATAAAAAAAGCTCCTAGAAATAAATCTAGAAGCTTCTAAAGTCGGGGTGGCGGTCCGCGATGGTAATCGGGAGAACCTACGACCTCTGGTAGATTTTGAATAAAAAAAACTCTTGAAACTTAATTCAAGAGTTTTTAAGTCGGGGTGGCAGGATTCGAACCTACGACCTCCTCGTCCCAAACGAGGCGCGATACCGGGCTACGCTACACCCCGATCGGTATCTTTCCCTTTTACGGGAGTGCAAACATAAATAAAATTGTCTGTTGATCAACTCAAGATTCCAAAATCTTGAAAGATTTTTATGCAAATCCATAATCAAAAAGAGTAACCCCGAGCTAAAAATATTGGAAGCGAAGCTGTTAGCGATTTACACCTAACAATTACCTTTTTAGAAATTCTTGTGAATTTTTTATCTAAATCGGAATCGTTTGCGCAGCTTCCAAGACAATGGCAAGTACTTCGCATTGAAAAGTAAATATGGATTGACTAGATTATAACTCGTTAATGACTCAAAATTTCAACACCTCAATAAATTGATTAGAATTGAGTTTTCAGTTCTTGATGAAAACATTGCAACCTTAAACCCGAAAAACATAACCTAAAATGACCCAAAGACGAGAATTTATCAAAAGAAGTCTCCTTGGTACCGCCGGAATAGCAATGGCTGGAATGAGCATGAGCGCCAAATCTTATGCATCTATCATCGGAGCAAATGAGCGTATCAACCTTGCTGTAATCGGAATTCGAGGACAAGGAAGCAATCACATCAATCAATGGTGTGCCTTAAAAGATAACCGTAACGTCCGACTCAAAACGCTTTGTGATGCCGATGAGCAGTACTTTCCTGAGAAATCGAAGATCGTGATTGATAAAACTGGCCTAACTCCGCTTACCGAATGGGATATGCGAAAGGTCTTTGAAGACAAAGAAATCGATGCTGTCTCTTTCGCGACTCCAAATCATTGGCACGCACTCGGCACCATTTGGGCCTGCCAAGCTGGGAAGCATGTCTATGTAGAAAAACCTGCGAGTCATAACGTGTTCGAAGGAAGGAAAATGGTGGAGGCTGCCCGGAAATACGACAGACGAGTTCAAGTAGGTTTCCAAAATCGATCCATAGCCAATGTGATGGAGGCGATGAAGTTTCTTCATGATGGAAAGATTGGTGACGTGTATATGGCCAGGGGACTTTGCTATAAGCCAAGAAATTCCTTTGGAATAGTGGCTAACAGTGAAGCTCCAAGCAGTTTGCATTACGATTATTGGAGAGGGCCGGCGCCTATGATCCCTTACAATGAAAAGAAGGTACACTACAACTGGCATTGGCATTGGGATACTGGAAATGGAGACACCGGAAATCAAGGGCCACACCAGTTCGACGTGGCGAGATGGGGAATGAATAAAAATGAGCATCCGGTTTCTGTCTACTCCTCGGGTGGGATTTATGGTATTGATCCAAAAGATTGCTCTCAAGAAACACCAAATACTCAGACCTCCATTTTCAAATATGCTGACGGCAAAGTGCTGGAATTTGAAACTCGCGGAAGGTATACCAATGGAGAATCGAGTTTAGGGATCGAAATTGGGAATGTGTTTTATGGAACTGATGGCTACTTGGAATTAGATGGGGGTACATGGAAGGCATTTCGAAAAAGCGAAAAGGAACCCTTTGCCCAATCCCAAAAAAGAGAAGCTGCTCCTGCACAAAATTCGAACCTCATGGCGGCGCCTGGTGGGGCGGAGCATTATGCCAATTTCCTTGATGGCATAAGAAATGGAAATGCTGCCCTACACTGCGACATCGAAGAGGGCTATATTTCTTCTGCTCTTCCTTTGATAGCCAATATTTCATACAAGCTTGGACGTGATTTGAAATTTGACGGGAAAAGTGAAAAATTCGTCAATGACAAAGAGGCGGATAAAATGCTGACTCGGGATTATAGAGCGGGCTACATAGTTTCTTCAAAAGTCTGATCCGTATAAATAAAATTTAAAAATGGATAATTCGAGAAGATCGTTCATGCAAAAAAGTATGGCTGCCGGACTTGGTTTGGCAGCCTTGCAACTTCCCTTTGAGGCTCTTTCAGCGGATCAACTTCAGGGGATGAAATTCGGGCTGGTTACTTATCAGTGGGGAAAAGATTGGGATCTTCCCACTTTGATCAGAAATTGTGAGACTTCTGGATTATTGGGCGTTGAGCTTAGAACCGAGCATGCTCATAAGGTGGAGACTAAGTTGAGTGCCTTAGAACGAACTGAGGTCAAAAAGCGATTTGCTGATAGCCCGGTCACATGTTTGGGATATGGAAGTAATTTTGAATACCATAGTCCAAATCCCGTCGTGCTTCGAAAGAATATTGAAGAGACCAAGGCTTACACTAAACTCTGTAGCGATATCGGAGCGACTGGGATCAAAGTCAAGCCAAATACTTTACCGGCTGAAGTTCCCGAAGAAAAGACTATTGCACAAATAGCAGCTTCCCTCAGCGAGGTGGGCGAATTTGCACAGGATTATGGACAGGAAGTACGAGTAGAGGTGCATGGCACGCTGACCCAGAATTTGCCGATTATGAAGCGGATTTTTGATCAGGTGACTGCTTCAAATGTCAAAATTTGCTGGAATAGCAACGACGAGGATCTCCTCGCACCGGGGCTAACTGAGAATTTCAATTCGGTAAAAAAATGGTTTGGAGATACCGTTCATGTCAGAGAACTCAATCTTGGCGAATACCCCTATGGAGAGCTTTTCAGTCTCTTTAATCAGATAAAGTATGAAGGCTGGGTTTTGCTTGAGGCTCGAACTGAACCAGAAGATCGGGTTGCGGCGATGAAAGAGCAACTCGCTTATTTCAATGCTTTGGTAGCTGGAAAGTCAATAAAATGACTTTATGAATCCCGAAATTCATCACTAAATATAACTAAACCTCAACTTATGCCTCGTATTAAAAGCGCTTACATTCTTCCAATATTTACCCTCTTGATTACGCTAATCTGTTTCAGCTCCTTCGGTCAAAAACCTCAAAAAGGTGATCAACTCGCTACGGGTGATTCAGACAAAGATCGCATTAGTCTTGTGCTCAAGAAGGATCAGAAACGTGTAGATGTACATATTGATGGGGAATTTTTCACTTCGTATATTTTTCCTGATTCCTTAGAAAAACCAGTTCTATACCCTATCCTGACCGCTCAGGGGTCTCCAATTACTAGAGGATTCCCGATTGCTCCACGAGCAGGCGAGCGCTTTGATCATCCGCATCATATTGGCCTGTGGTTCAATTATGGAGATGTAAATGGACTCGATTTTTGGAACAATTCGTCGGCAATACCGGCTTCAGAAAAAAGCAAATACGGTCACATCGTTCACAAATCCATCAAGTCAATCAGTAGTGGAAATAAGGAGGGAAGATTGGAAGTCGAACTCGAATGGCTCAACGAAGCAGGGGAGAAGTTGCTTACTGAACAGACTACTTTTGTGTTTTCGGGAAATGAAGGAAAACGAGTAATTGATCGAATCAGCAAATTGACTGCCGGTGGAAAGGAGGTTTCTTTTACTGATAATAAAGAGGGAATGCTGGGGCTACGTGTGGCAAGGGAATTGGAACATCCTTCTGAAAAGCCGGAGCTTTTCACCGATGCGGCTGGAAAAGTCACTGATGTACCTACAATGAATAATGATGGAGTGACCGGAATGTATCGAAGCAGCGAAGGAATCGAGGGGAATGAGGTTTGGGGTACGCGAGGAAACTGGGTGAGTTTGAACGGGAAAATCAAAGACGAAAATATATCAGTGGTCATCCTGGACAATCCTCAAAATCCAGGTTTCCCAACCTATTGGCACGCGCGTGGCTACGGTTTGTTTGCCGCAAATCCGCTGGGACAAAAGGCACTTAGTGGAGGGAAAGAAGAATTGAACTTCAAACTCAAGGCTAATGAAGCAGTCACATTTAAGTATAGAATTATTGTTCTTTCGGGTGAGCGCGTGGAGGATGCTGCAATTAAAGCGGAATATTTGAAATGGGCGAAGTAGAAGAAGTCACAACCGAAAATCTACAGAACAGATTTGCCATGAAAGTAGATTAGCTATTGAACCTTCAATCAGAATTTATTAGTTTCTAATTTTCCAGCTCAACTTCTTCGATTTTTTTCATGACTTTGGATACCGTCTGTCGAGTCAATCCAGTCAAATCTGCCAAGTCTTGATAGGTGATGTATCGATGATAATCTTCAGGCCGGATTGACTGAAACCCGGTTAGGACCTTCTGAATTTTGCCTCTAGCATCTTGATCTCGGATGGCAAAAAGCCTGTCCTCGGCGCGACACCAACGTTTTACCACTTGATGGTTGAACCATTCGGATACGGCAGGTTCATGCACAATCAACGTTCTAAAAAAATCATGCTCATAAATGCGTAATTCAACGTTGGTGAGACTTTTAGAGAATTCGAAAAATTGCCCTTCAAGATACCGGAGGTTGCCGAAAAAATCTCCCGGACCAAGAATGTCAAAACATACCTCTTTGCCATCTGAGGAGTAGGTTCCGATTTTCACAAGACCCGAGACAATTTCATAGATCGGTGTGAATTTGACGGGAGGTTGATAAAGATAAATACCCCGTGCAAAGGACTTTGAAATCACATGGCTAGAAATTCTATCCGGTCGATTTATCGATAAATAGCAAAAAGGGCTGAATTCCATTGGAACAAATGTGAATGGAATTCAGCCTTTTGTCAAGCTCATTGAGCCAACTTAACATCAATATAACCTTTGGGAAATATGAGTTTAACTCAAATCAAAACATCCGTTTGAAGGATTCCTCAAGATAAAGTGAATCCATTTTCCCCCGAACCTGCATTTTCACTTCAACGCCATCTTCCTGCCAGTCTAAGTGAAGAAGTCCGAAATTGAGCTTTGCGATCATTTCTCCCGTTCGATATTGATTGGGTTCTTCGCGATATTCCCGCCAAGTATGGGTTAATCCGCTTGAGGTGACCTCATACACTGGATGAGAAATTCCTTCAATATCCAATTTGCTGATCTCAGCGATGTGTCGATCGCCGCTTAAAAGTACTGCGCCGTTTGTCTTATATTTTCCGATCATGTCGAGTAACTTTTCCCGCTCATAAGGGAAATTTGCCCATTTTTCAAATTGATGATCTTTGGGGAGAATTTGAATTCCAGAGCCGATGATAGTAATCTGTGCATCGTTGTTTTTCAATTCATTTTCCAGCCACTTCCATTGAGCTTCACCTAATACTGTTCCATCTTCATTTGGAATATAGGTTCGATTTTCCATCTGCAAAGAATCCCGAAAATACCTAGCATCCAGCAAAAGTACTTTTACACGCTTTCCTGATGGGCCGTAAGAATAAGCTCCATAGCCGCCCTTCTTATTGCGAAGTGGACTTTCTGAAGGCACATCGAGAAAATCATACATCAAATCTCTACTTTCCTCTTTGTATGGATATTCATTTCCAGCATCATTTTTACCAAAATCATGATCATCCCAAATCCCAATAATCGGGGTTCGTGACTTTAACTTTTGATAGTCTGGGTTGGCATCTTGAAGTTCATATTTTGCTTTCAAAACTGACATGGAGTCCGTATCCCCGTAGATATTGTCACCAAGCCATATCCAAAGATCTGATTCATGAGAGATGATAGGATCCCACAGGGGTTGGGCCTCATCTTGCCGATTGCAGGATCCAAATGAAATAACTTGAAGAGGTTCCTCAACTTCTTCGCTTTCCTGACTGACAAGCTGTTTTTGCTGGCAGGAAAATGTAAATGCGCAAAAGAGTAATGAATAAAATATTCCGCTAAGTTTCATGTTTTCAAAGTTTTTGTTTTTAGAAAGCATATCTGACTCCCAATTGAACTCTCCAAGGCGTTCCGTTGATTGGACGAACGCCTACACCACTTTCAACACGATAGTTATAGGTTTTTGTGGTTTGATTAAATCCTTGGATACTGTAAAGATTTCTGGAACTTCCCAAATTATTATCGACTCCGTATTCTTTATTCAGAAGGTTGGCAAAGTTGAAAACATCTGCTGAAAGCTCCAAGGCTTGACCTTTTATAGTTTTTATGTTCTTGATCAGTCGTAAATCTATCGTTGCGTTGAAGGGATTTTCGCCGCCATTACGCTCAGCTACTTTTCCAAAACTATCTCGAAGATACTTTTTTGCGCTTTCAGTGGTATTTGGATCATTTAAGATTCCGTTAATTCCTTCCCTAATATTCTCGGGAGTTGATGGGTCATTTGGGTCATAGACATAGGCCAAGGCATTATTTAGCGGAAAATCTCCCTGCAAGCTTCCGTTAGTGACCAAGAACGAATACCGTGATCCACCAATTCCAACTAAGGAAGCTCCAAAAATAAATCCTTTCCAAGTAGGAGAAGCCGCATTGACCACCACTTTATCTTTGAATTGATTGTCGGAGTATCCTCTGCTCAAAACTCTGGAATCGTCTACAACTGGCAAGAATGTGGAAGTATTGGCTACACAGCAATTGTATGACGAATTGTCTTTGGCCTGATTATAAGTATAGCTGGCGTTTAAGTACCCGTCTTTACCGATTACCATACCCAGATCAAAAATCACCGCATACTGTGTGGCATCAGCAACTGAGTTTAATTCCAATACTCTTCCCAAATTGTTACTTTTTCTGGATTCTAACCAATTGGTAAGTCCTCGACTACTGATTGTCGATGCCGGTACAAATACGCCTCTATTGGCTTCATTTGTCAGTCTGAAAATCGGTTGATCCACAAGGTTTCTCTCCAGGTATACATAATTGTTGAAGGAGTTGGAATACACCAAATTCAAACCGACTCTGACACGTTCATTTAAGTATTTATTGTAATTGATGTTTGCTTTGAATGTACTGGGTACCTGAAAATCTGATGCGACTGTATTGATTGTTGAAATAGTTTTAGCACCCTCCGGGACGCCTGGTACAGTGCTGGGATCATTTCGGTAGCTGATAAAGTCCGGAGTAGGCACCAATGCACCTGTCACATCAATCGCAGCAAGCATCACACCGGAGTTTTGAATGTTGTTCACTTGGGCGTAATAATGTGGCTGGGCAGAAAAAAGACCTGCACCAAATTTCAGGATATTGGTATTTTTCCCTTTGACATTCCAAGTCATTTGCAGACGGGGTTGAATGTTATTCCAATCCGATGGAAGATTATCTGATCGGATACCCAATTCTTGATCCAAAACAGGGTTATAAGCAGCAGCTCCCGTAAAGGCAGTGACATCATAACGCACTCCAAAGACTGTCTGAAGATTTTTGGCAAGCTCAAACTCAACTTGTGCAAATGCAGAGAGATCAATTACAGATTGCGTGACTAAAGGCGAGCCTGAAAGTGGTACTTCTCGAGCATATCTGGAAGCTTTAAAATTCTCTAGATCCTGAAGATTGTCGAAGAAAAACCTCCCATTTTGTTCATTCGAAAGTAAAGTTTCCAAATAGGTAAACATATTGTCCGTACCGAATGTGAACTGGTATTTTCCTTTTGTCATGTAGGTAGTATTGACAAAATGAAGCTGGTTTTCCATATTCGTCTCAGGAGTAAATCGCTGTCCTCCAAATTGAAAAGTCCTGGTTTGGGTAGCGTTTGGGTTTGATTCAGTAGGGAATGGAGAGGTTATCCGCACTATACCTCTTGGGATATTGCTGATTGGAAGTTGAGAATTCGGAAGAAATGCCCGCTCTGCATGCTGATATTGGACTTTTAGCTCATTTGTAGTGGAGGGGTTCACAGCAGTTCGCAATGAAACCAAAAGGCTATTTTCCTTCGAAGTGAAATCACTGTAAACTTCTGCCAAATTGATATTGGAGTTGTCATTCACACTTAGTGGATTGGTCCAGTCGGTAAAATTGTTTCTGATCGTAAGTTTATTTCTGTTATTCAGTTGCCAGTCAATCCGGGCAAAGATCGTGTTGGCCACGGTCTTTCTTGAGAATTGTCCTACTTGCTGCGCATCACTGACACCGTATAATCTTCGAACTATATCCAATGCTTTATTTAGCGTATCTCTTTTGACCCCAAGTCTTCGCTCATCATCTGGAGTATTGATATCTGTAATGAAAACGGGATCTCCTGCATCCTGACGGTCAAAAGCCATGAAAAAGTGCATCTTGTTTTTGATAATAGGTCCACCAAGACTAAATCCCCATTGGTAGTTGTAAAAATCTTGTGTACGGTCATTGCCGCGGATGTCAAATTGGCTGGCTAGCTTATCGTTCCTGTGATAAACAAAAGCTGAACCTGAAAGCTCATTGGTGCCAGCTTTGGTCACTGCATTCAAAGCGCCTCCAGCCTGTCTTCCTTGAGTAACATCATAAGAGTTGGTTACCACTTCAAATTCCCGGATTGCTTCAATTGAAACTGTATATGGTCCTCTTCCTATTTCCCCAGCAGTCAATTGATTTCTTGCGTTCACACCGTCCAGCGTTACGTTGGTTGAGGTTCGTCGCTGACCGCCCAAGTTGATAGAGCCACCACCCTGCAGAGGAGAGAGTGACGTCAAGCTGGTGAAATTTCTTCCTTCAGTGGGTAAATTTTTAATCTGCGTGGAACTAATGGAAGTAACTCCACCTAATTTATCAATCTCATTATCCAAATTATTTGCAGAAATGATTACTTCATCAAGCTCAGTTTCTCCATTCGTCAGCTTAAATTCCAAATTGATTCGATCACCTTGGTTGAGTGCGTAACCATTTCTTACTTTGGTTGAATAGCCTATAAAACTTACCGTGACGGAATACGGCTTTCCCAGCGGCAATTGCTGAAAATTGAAATTTCCTTCCTCTGAGGTGATAGAATACGTCTTGAAACCTGTAGCACCATTCTCTACCATGACGGTAGCTCCCACCAAAGGAAGGTTGGTTTCATCCAGGACTTTCCCGGTGATGCTTGCGTTGGTAGCCTGAGCGAGCACATGCTGCGCTTCGAAGGCTGTGAGGAGCATCATTATCAACAGACTGAGGCTCCATTTGGAGTAAAATTTTTGACTCATAACGAATTGAGATAGGTTTGTGATGAGTCAAAACTAGAGCGGTAAAATCTGAAGAAATGTTAAAAATTAACTTCTTGGAGGATCTTAATAAAAGGATAAAAACCGGGAGCGTTTGTTAACAAAAGCGTAACGGGAAAGGTACTTTTAACTGGTAATCGAACCGGATTTGAGATTTTCAAGGGTATTGGCTTTCTACCAGATCAGAGGTATAGTATGATTGATATGTAGAATAATCTGGTTAGGCCTGACGAAGCAGTATTCATAAATATGTTTGATCCTATTTGAGTTGAATTTTAATTGATTGCCTATCAGTTACTTTTCTGATTTTTTAGCAATCAAATCTGAATCCATCTTCGGATCTTAAGATTGTTAACTGGAACCGATTTTCAAACGCTTCATAATTAAAGCCCCCATGAAGCCATGCGTTACAATAGAAAAGAGAACAGTAAGTGTCACGATGTTTAGCACTGAATTTTGTCTTTCAAATTCTTGGCTATTGATCGCCTAATAGAAATAATAAAAGGAACCAATCCCACTAATAACCAGGAAGCTGAATGCCAATATTTGTGATATCAAATAAATCAGCCAGGTTAAATATTTCGTCATGACCAACAAAAGCTTGAATTTTAATGTCCTTCTGTTTTCATACCTAGGGATGGACGGCTTTTTTGTCATTTCCGGGTTTAAGCATACAGGTCAATCAACATTGAGTGTCTTCGAACTGCTACAAATATTACCCATCGTGTGTATTTTTTGTATAATCCAAGTAAAGTTAATGAGAAATAAACATTAAGTCTATTTTGGTTTTTCAGACTAAAAATATCGTAAAGTAAATTTTTTCACATTATTATTTCATTCTACAGGATCATTTTGATTTCGGTCCGACAATTGAATTTCAAGAAATTAAATTCTGAAATAACTTGATTATGAACATGACACCATCGAATTCTGAAATCCACCCACCTTTAGCGGATAGAACACCAGTCAGACAAATAGGCGTGTTT
>JBBQDY010000023.1:0-19654 GCA_038320155.1 Cytophagales bacterium | reverse complement strand
GTATTTAGTACGGTAAATCCTGTGGCCGTCCGCTCGATTCGCTCTCGGATTCCTTTTTCCAAATAGAAGAAATTGATTTCTCTGGGAAAAATCTGGCTTTTATAACCCTGTTCCTCCAATTTGGAAGTTGCAGAAGAAGCAAATTCGAAAGGCTTGTGTTCAAATAAGTCAGAATGAATTACAGGTTTAAAAATCTGCTTGAGTGCTGCCGAATCGCCATCAACAATGACTAGCCCCTCTTCACCGAAAAGCGCATTGACATATTTCCGAACTGCCTCCGATAGAGTTTTAGAACTTGAATAGGCCGATTTGAATTCCTCAGCAGCAAAGGGAACGGTCTTTAGAAACTCTTTGAAACTTTTGTCCAATTCAAAATCTCCTACTGCTCCTTTTTGATCTGAATTCCACTGATACTTTTTACCATCTAATTTAAAATAATTGATTTCATCAAAATCGTGATCTTCAGTAGCCATCCAGTAGACGGGAATAATGTGCTGATCTGGATAAGTCTCATTTAATTTCTTAGCCAGATTAATCGTGGAGACAATCTTATAAATAAAATAAAGCGGCCCCGTGAATAAGTTTAACTGATGCCCAGTGATGACAGTAAAGGTCTGCTGCTCCGCAAGTCTGTCGATATTCTGAGTTACCGTATCCGATATTTCCACTCCTTCATATTGCTTTTTCAAGCTACTTACCAATAATGCTCTATTCTCGGTCGGAAAGTTTTTTGCTTCGATTGCATTCTTGAAACTCCCCAACTCTGGTTTATGACTATAGAATGGAGCTAAAGAAGGCTCTCCTTTTATATAGTCAAGAAAAAACTTTGAAAATTGTCGGGTTTGATCGAGTTCAATGCAATGTTTTTTCATGATAAGGATAGCTCGGGTTTGGGAAGCAGGATAAACATAAAGGCTTTGAGCAAAGTTTACCCTTTTTTTCAAAAAACCAGAGATCCTTTTATCAATGGAGATTATCCTTCCTCAAAGCTCCAAAGGAAAAAACCATTGAGCCGATTTTGACAAAAACCTTAGCTTTGCACTACTTATTATGCTACACTATCAGCGATTTTTCCTTCCAAACGGATTAGAAATAATTACCCACCAAGATCTCGGCAGCAAAATGGCCGTATTTAATCTACTCTACAAGGTAGGTTCAAAGGATGAAATTCCCGGAAAGACAGGCTTGGCACACTACTTTGAGCATTTGATGTTCGGAGGATCTGCAAATGTGCCTGTTTTTGACCGAGAGCTTGAGCGAGTTGGCGGCTCTTGCAATGCCTTTACCAGTCCAGATATTACCAATTATTACATTACACTGCCAGCGGCAAATATTGAAACTGCATTTTGGCTGGAGTCTGACCGAATGCTGCAATTGAATCTCTCCGAAAAAACTATCGAAACGCAACGTAAAGTGGTATTAGAAGAGTATAAGCAGCGCTATCTGAATCAACCTTACGGAGATGCTTTCCACCATGTTCGAGATTTGGCTTTTGATACTCATTCGTATAAATGGCCGACAATTGGACAGCGAACTGAAGACATTGAGAACTTCACTCGAGCAGATGTCGAAGAATTTTATCACAACCATTATCAACCTTCAAACGCCATCTTGGTGATCGCAGGAGCCGTGGACCCAGAGGAGATTCGCCATCTTTCAGAAAAATGGTTTGGCTCCATTCCAGGCAAGAATCCACAGAAAACTCTAAAAATTTATGATTCAGCCCAAACTCATAAAAAAGAGAAATTGATTCAGGCCAATGTTCCTACAGATGCACTATATAAAATCTATAAAATGCCCGCTAAATTGGCGGAAGGATTTCTCGAGGTAGATTTAATGACCGATTTACTGGGTTCAGGCAAGTCCGCCATTTTAGAAAATACCCTGGTGAAAAACGGGAAGCTGTTTGCTTCTATTGGTGCTTATGTCTTAGGTTCCGTAGATCCGGGATTACTTATTTTCTCAGGAAAAATGGAAAAAGACGTCTCCTCCCTCGAAGGTGAGCAGGCACTCGATGAAGTCGTTCAGCAATTCATTTTAGATGAAATTTCGGAACATTCACTGACTAAAATAAAAAATCAATCCGAAGCGATGAAGACCTTTGAATCAATCAAATTAATCAATCGTGCAATGAATCTTGCCTACTACGCTCATTTGGGAAATCCAGATTTATATTGGCAGGAGTTTGAAAAAAAATCAGCCCTAGATCAGGATTCTGTTAAGGAATGGGCTAATAAAATACTTAAAGAAGAAAACGCTTCTGTACTCCACTATCAATCATTACCCTCATGAATAAATTCAGAATAGGATTTGGTTACGATGTCCACCAACTCCGCGAAGGCTTCGATTTTTGGCTCGGGGGGATAAAAGTGCCACATGACACAGGTGCGGTCGGACATTCTGATGCAGATGTGTTGATCCATGTCATCTGCGATGCACTCTTGGGTGCAGCCAATCTCAGAGATATTGGTCATCACTTTTCAGATCAAGACCCGCAATACAAAGGAATTGACAGCAAAATCTTATTGGCTGAAGTCCTGAAACTAATCCGCAAGCATGGATACGAGGTGGGGAATATCGACAGTACTATTTGTCTTCAGCTCCCAAAGGTAAATCCTCATATCCCCGCGATGAAATCCTGTCTCGCTGAAGTGATGAAAGTATCTGAAAATGACATTTCCATCAAAGCAACAACCACGGAGCAGCTGGGATTTGTCGGAAGAAAAGAAGGTGTCTCGGCCTATTGTAATGCATTGATCTACGAATTATGAGCAAGGGATTGAAACTCATCGTCACGGAAGACGGTTCGCATTCGCTTTACCATGAGGGCATTAAAGAAACCTACCACAGTTCTTATGGTGCATTCAAAGAATCCATACACGTATTTATGTTATATGGACTGGATTCTTGGTTGATGGAAAATCCAAGAAAAAAGCCGCTCCGAGTTTTCGAAGTTGGTTTTGGTACGGGCTTGAATGCCTGGCTGACTCTGGTCTGGGCAGAGCAAAACCAAATTCCAGTACTTTATCATACCATCGAACCATCTCCAATAGATGCCGAAATCTATTCTCAGCTGAACTATGGAGATATGGATGACGGGATATTTCACTATAAGCCTTATTTACAGCGTTTGCATAAGGCTCCTTGGGATGAAGGGGTGGTCATGTCGGAGTATTTCAATATGAAAAAAGAGCAAACGACTTTGGAAGAAGTAAAGCTCTATCCATCCGATGTGATATTCTTTGATGCATTTGCTCCTTCCAAACAGCCGGAACTCTGGACCAAAGCGATTCTTGGAAAAGTTTCAGATCAACTCAATCAAGGAGGCGCCTTTACTACTTATTGCGCTCAGGGCGAATTCAGAAAGATTCTTAAGGAATTAGGACTCGAGGTAGAAATCCTTCCTGGTTCTCCTGGGAAAAAGGAGATGACTAGAGCTTGGAAGCGCTAAAATCTTGATTGCGGAAATTTGGATAGCTAAAGGAGGGCAATCGTAATGCTTTTCTTGTACCTTTCTCCAGAACTTTTAAAGCCAACAACTCTATAAATATGCTGACCTTCGTTCTACTTCTATTTACCCTATTGAATTTTCAAATCACTGAAGCTGGCGAAGCCAAACTGCAGCTGATGATCAAAGAACGGGATCAACTACAATCCCAATGGAGAAGTTCGGAGTCTCAGAAATCAGGAATCTTCGGAAATCGCACTAAAAAAGATATGATAGAGACTAACGGATGGCTTGAGCGAATCCTAGCAAAGGATAATCAGATCATGGACGAACTCCGAATGATTGGCTCTATCGAGACTACAGTATTGGATCAGGAGAAAGAGGATTATAAAACCATCTCTTTCCGTCTGGAAAATCAAGTCCAAGCTTTGAAAAGGGCCGTGGCAGAACGAGATGAGCAGATCAAGGAAAAACTAGCGGAGCGGAGAACCTTCGAGTGGATCAGTTTGATTTTATTTTTGATTAGTCTCGGACTCGGAATAGTGGTGTATAAAAAAGTGATTAAGTCATAAGTCGGCTTAGTTGGATGAATGCAACCCCAAGAATCAAGTGGTTCTATAAAATTTATATTTTCCCAACCACCTTTCAAATGAGTAGGAAGAATTTATTCGTTTGATTTTTGTATTGCCTTTTTTTGTTTTAAAAAATTGCAGAATTTACTTCAATCTCGCGATCGGAGTCCGAGCAGCTTTTGTCATCTCATCAATAGAAACCAAGATCTCAGTTCCCAGTGGAAGAAATACATCGACCCGTGATCCAAATTTGATAAAGCCGAATTCACCCCCCTGAGCTAGCACTGAACCTGGCGATACATACCACTTGATTCTTCTTGCCACGGCTCCTGCAATCTGTCTTACCAGAATTTTTGTCCCATTCGGAGCTTTGAGTACCATCGTAGTCCGCTCATTTTCCAAACTGGATTTCGGATGCCACGCCACAAGGTATTTTCCGGGGTGATATTTGAAGTATTCCACTACCCCTTTGATCGGGGATCGGTTCACATGGACATTGATCGGAGACATAAAAATCGAAACCTGAATCCGCTTCTCTTTCAAGTATTCATCCTCCATGGTTTCTTCGATTACTACCACTTTACCATCAGCCGGAGCAAAAACAACCCCATCCTCATTCGGAAGGGCAATTACCGGATTTCTAAAAAACTGAAGAATACTCAAATACAAAATCACACTTCCCAGCAAAACCGTATTTGCCAAAAGCGCTGCTTCAGGCATAAAATAGTAGATCAAATAATTGAGCAAGGCCAATGCAATCATCAACCAAAATAATAAGGTACGTCCTTCGCGATGTATAGTCATAGTATTAAAAACAAAGAGGCGTGGCAAAAGCAGCCACGCCTCAAAGATAAAATAAACTTTTGAGAGAAGCGTCCTAGAAACCTCCTCTATAGGTATAAGTCTTGGCCACTTTGTCAATTGCCACGATATAGGCAGCGATTCGCATTGGCACTTCATATTTTTTAGAAGCTTCGTAAACATGATCAAAGGCATCTTTCATGATTCGATCTGAACGCCTATTCACACGGTCTGCGGTCCATTTGTAACCTAGTCGATTTTGCACCCATTCGAAATACGATACGGTAACACCACCAGCATTTGCCAGAATATCCGGCACCGCCATGATCCCTTTTTCATTGATAATGGCATCCGCCTTGAACGAAGTGGGACCATTCGCACCTTCCACGATTAGCCTCGCTTTGATATCATGCGCATTATGTACAGTTATGACATCCTCCACGGCAGCTGGCACAAGGACGTCAACTTCAAGCGTCAATAAATCCCCAGCATTTTCCAACTTATCGCCTCCTGTGTATCCCTCTAAGTTTCCATTATTGGAATCACGATATGCTACAGCTTCTGTGATATTAATTCCGTTTTCGTTGTAAAAAGCACCTGTGTGATCAGATATCGCTACAACCTTCAGTCCTCGCTCCTCCAAAAGAAGCGCTGCCCAAGATCCAACGTTGCCAAATCCCTGTACTGCGCAAGTTGCTTGAAAAGGGTTGATTTTTAATTTTTGCATCGCTGCAAGTGCGGATACCATTACCCCTCGACCAGTTGCTTCTGTTCGACCGAGTGAGCCACCTAAAACAATTGGCTTTCCAGTCACTACTGAGTTGACTGTCATCCCATGTGCTTTGGAGTATTCATCCATCAGCCAAGCCATTTCTCGAGGGCCTGTACCCATATCTGGTGCAGGAATATCTTTGTCTGGACCGAATACATCGATCAAGGCCAAAGTATAAGCTCGCATCAATCGCTCGATTTCTCCTTTTGACATTTCGCGGGGATTACACCTCACGCCACCTTTACCACCTCCAAAAGGAATATCTACTACAGCACACTTCCAAGTCATCCATGCTGCTAGTGCTCGGACTTCATCGATGTGCACATCTGGCGCAAATCGGATCCCGCCTTTCGCTGGGCCTAAAATATTGGAGTGGATTACTCGAATTCCCTCAAAAACCTGGATTTTTCCATTGTCCATGGTGATCGGAAGGGAAACGATAACTTGTTTGGCTGGATTCTTCAACACATTGTAGATCTCATCTGAGAGTCCAAGCTTTTCAGCTGCAATGTTGAATCTTTCCATCATTGACTCTAGAGGATTTTCTTTATCCTTGATCGGAGCCGGTTCAATGTAAGCCATATTGGGTTTAGATTTAGTTATTCAAATGCTGTACAATATTAATCAGATTTTTAATCTCGGAGGGGTAGAATTAGAAGATTTTCAAAAATGCAGTGATAAACGGTGCTGACAATAGCAATCCGTCAAAACGGTCCATAAATCCTCCATGTCCGGGAAGACCTTTTCCAGAATCTTTGATTTCGATCGATCGCTTAAAAAGCGATTCTATCAAATCCCCATAAGTGCCTGCGATAATGATGATTCCTGCGATTACCAGCCATTTCCAATCATCAATCACATGAAAATACTTTGCTATAATAAAGGCCACCCCGATAGCTGAAAAGGCTCCTCCCAAAAATCCCTCCCAGGATTTCTTTGGAGACACCCGCTCAAATAATTTGGTCTTGCCAAATCGAGTCCCCGCAAAATAGGCTCCTGTATCGGTCGCCCAGAGAATTAATAGACTCCCAATCAGAATCTCATACATATAGACTCCGCCTACTGAGAATACCGCCAAATTCAACAAGGAAAAAGGAACGGCCACATAGAATATCCCCAGAAAGGTAAAAGCTACTCCGGTAAAAGGCTTTTTATCGGTTTTTCGATAGAGTTTGATGAAAAAAGTAAGGGAAACAATCGGAAAAATCATGAAAAGATACTCAGTTGGCAGGTGTTCTTTTTCCACCATAAAGGTGAGCGAGAATATCATCAGACCTAGGAAGGTCCCAAAACTTTTGAGGGGAAGCATTCCATCCAGACCGCTGAGTTTGTAGAATTCCATTTGGGAAAACCCCAAAATACAGGCAAAAACCAGAAAATAAGTCCAATCCGAATAGATACTTCCCAAAACCACAATTAATGCTCCGATCACCGCCGTAATAGCACGCTGACCCAGATTACTGTAGTTATTAATATTAAAACGTGATCTCATTCTGGACGATAGTTGAGGCTGAAATTGAGTTTTCTCGCTGGACAAGGACTTGGTAGGTACCGAAAATCTTATAAATAGTTTCTTTTTTATTGAGCACCACGGCATGTATTCCATGCTCTTCCAAAACGCCCTTGACGATTTCAGCTCTCACCTGGGTCTCCGATTCAAATATTTTTATCCAGTTCTCCATCAGGTCTGTTTATTTTCTTAAAGTAATATATTCCTGCTAGAAGACCCAATAAGCCAAGTATTGCCAATGGGTAAGACACCGTATCTGTGGACTCCATGTCAAAGTCAATCTGCTCTTGATTAGATAGATAAACTAGGATTACGGTAATGGTATTATTTAAAATATGAGCTAAAATAGGATAGATTAAACTTCCCGAATACAGATACAAATACCCAAACAAGGCACCTAAAAATACTCGCGGAAGAAAGCCGTAAAACTGCACGTGAATCGCAGAAAATATGATTGCGGTCAGCCAAACTCCTGCATGGGCAGAGCCGGTGTAAAGCCTCATTTTAGGCTGAAGAACACCTCTAAAAAACATCTCCTCTCCGATTCCTGCCAATAAACCAATTACCAAAATCCCGGTAAGCAACTCAGGAATTGACTGGAAATCTGTCAAGAATTTGGTCAACTCAAGCAATTGATCTTCCATCTCTTTCATCCAAAGTTCCAGTCCGGACATCGACTCTGGAAGTACCAAAAGCGAATTCCAGTAAACCAATAGTGAGTTGAAAAGCATCCCTCCAACAGTAATAATCAAGACCAAACTAGCTCCAGTCAGGTTGAATCGAGGAAGCTGAATCTCCCAATGAAAATCCGCTTTGTCTATAAAACGTGCGATCACGTAGGCCGCCAGCCAAAACCCAATTCCGGAACCGATTCCCTGAATAAAAAACATGGCCATTCGGCCATTTGGGGAGGAAAAATCACCGGACATCAGCCCCATGATGTCTTGAATTGATACTCCGAAAAGATATGGCGTAGCTGCCAAAGCTAAAACTTGAAGAATCACCAATATTCCGATAGCGACTAAGACAATGACTACTAAGGATAAAAGCCAACTCTTTCGCTTGGCAATTTCAGATTGGGTTTCGTATATCTCCATATTTGAGGTAAATTTACGGCAAATTTAGAATAACAAGTGGTTAAGATAGGAAAGTTAGAGTTGGGAGAGTTCCCATTGTTGCTTGCACCAATGGAAGATGTGAGTGATCCACCGTTCAGAGCCGTGTGCAAGCAGCACGGTGCGGACTTGATGTACACGGAGTTTATCAGCTCAGAGGGATTGATTCGGGATGCTGCAAAGAGCGTGGCTAAGCTCGATATTTTTGATTACGAACGTCCAATTGGCATTCAGATTTTTGGAAATGAAATCGAATCCATGCGGGAAGCTGCCGCTATTGTGGAAGAAGCCAAACCTGATATTCTAGACATCAACTACGGCTGCCCGGTCAATAAAGTAGCTTGTAAAGGTGCTGGCGCGGGAATTCTATTGAATATCGATAAAATGGTAGCCATGACTGCCGAGATAGTAAAAGCAGTCAATATTCCTGTCACCGTGAAAACCAGACTTGGCTGGGATCAAAACACAATTCGGATCGTCGAGGTAGCGGAACGACTTCAGGATGTGGGGATTCAGGCGATCAGCATTCATGCCCGAACTCGCGCCCAGATGTACAAAGGCGAGGCCGATTGGTCTTACTTAAATCTGGTCAAAGCAAATCCACGTCTTTATATTCCTGTTTTTGGAAATGGAGATATCGATTCTCCTGAAAAGGCTTTAGAATACAAAAACAAATACGATGTTGATGGGATGATGATCGGGCGAGCCTCGATTGGCTACCCATGGATTTTCGATGAAATCAAACATTTCTTAGCTACTGGAGAAAAATTAGCTGCTCCTGGTCTGGATGAGCGAATTGCGGTAGCTCGAAAGCACCTTGATTTTTCAGTGGAATGGAAAGGCGATAAGTTGGGAATCTTGGAAATGCGAAGACACTACACCAATTATTTCCGAGGCATGCCAAATTTCAAGCAGTATCGCTCTGAAATGGTAACCGCTGAAACCTACGAACATGTCTGCGATATTCTGAATCAAGTCTCAGAAGTCTATGCGGATCACGTTTTTTAACAATCCTTGAAACAAATCGCAAGATTTAAACTTCACACTCTACTCATACTCTCCCCGCTAATTCAACGGCAAAAGCTGATTTTATGAATTCAAATCAATCTGATAGTAATCTGGTCAACTGGGGATTTCTGATTGTGTTAGCCTTGATTTGGGGAAGCTCATTTATCTTGATCAAGCGTGGTCTTGAGATCTTCTCCCCGGGGGAGGTGGGAGCTTACCGAATAGTCGCCGCAGCCACTTTCCTGCTTCCGCTTTCCTTGCCCCGAATTAAAAACCTCAACAGCAAGCAGATTCAAAATCTGTTGCTAGTCGGCTTAGTGGGCAGCTTTATCCCTGCTTTTCTTTTCGCAAAGGCCCAGACTCAACTAAGCAGCTCACTTACCGGTGTGCTTAATGCACTCACTCCGCTATTTGTCGTATTGATAGGAGCCTTATTTTTTTCCTCCAAGATCACCCTGCGAAACGGGATCGGATTGGCTATTGCCTTTGTCGGAGTAGTCATCTTGGTCACCGTCAAAGAGGGTGCAGGTTTTGGGACATTTACAACCATTAATGCCTATGCTTTTTTCGTGATTTTAGCCTGCGTTTGCTATGGCTTCAATCTCAACCTGATCAAATATCGTTTCCAAAAACTCAACCCGATTGAAATCACGGCGATTTCTCTCTTGGTTGTATTGCCCATGGCTTTGATCTATCTGATGGCAGGCACGGACTTTTCCTACAAAGTCACGCAGGTGGACGGAGCACTTGAGGCATTAGGGTATTTGACTTTGCTTGGCGTATTCGGGACAGCGATTGCGTTGATTCTCTTCAATATCATGGTGAAAAAAGTCACACCGGTATTTGCCAGCTCAGTGACGTATTTTATTCCAATCGTGGCTATATTTTGGGGAGTATTGGATGGTGAAGTATTGCTTTTGGGTCATTATATCGGGATCGCAGCGGTGATATTGGGTGTATGGTATGGCAATCGGAAGCGATAAATCAGAATTGATTTTCTGCGTAATATTTCTTCAGCTCCTTCTTACTCATTTCTAATTCGATGATCTCTTTCGGATGAGTCACCTCTAATTCGAGCATTTTTGAAATCTCGATATTTCCCTCTGGCGTGGAAAACTTAACCGGAATCACACTGTATTTGAATTTATCTACGCCATCTTTTTCTGTCCTCAAAGTCACTAATCGTACATGTCTACCAGATCGATAATTCTCTCCACCAGAGTCTGCCAGCACGTCGCCCGGAAAAACTAAATCTCCAACTTTCACTTTCTCAGAACCGGGCTTCAATACCATCAGTTTGGTGATCGTTCCATCCTCATGGTAGATTTCAATATGATTTTCACTGCTGGCGAAGTCAAGATTTTCCTTCAAATCTGTATTGCTCATTTTCACCTCTGCAACAATTCCCTTCCTTGGAGCGACTATTTGGGTAGGTTCTTCAAATCGAAACGAAACCCCAACATACTCATCATTGGAGCGATTTGCCCCCAGTTTATTTTCCAGATGGACCATTTGTAAAGCAGTAATTTTTGTCCCAGCCGCAACAGGGATAAGGTAGGTGGGGTCTTCTTTGCTTTTGCCATAGACATTGCCTTTGGCAAATGAATAGGAGTAATTATAACTAGTTCCTTGACCAATAACCGTCGGTTTGAGCCGAGTAAGCTGGCTTCGCCCCGGAGGAGCAATTGCGGTGACATTTCCTCCACCCGACGTAGATAAATTTTGAAGGGTAGAAAAATTAAGGATCACCGAGTAGGGAATCGACTCGGTGTTGGTCGCAAAAATCAGAACATTTCCGTCTTTATCTCGCTCAGACTCTACCGTGATCTGGGCTAATGAATAAGTGGACGAAATAAGTAAAATACTTAGTGAGAAAATAAGTAATCGCATCGAAATTGTTTTTAAGGGTAATTCCCTTAAAACTAGTTTTCGCAAGTTAAAAAACAAACTTATCGAGTAGTTATTTATTCCGATTTTGGATAAATAATTACTTGGAACTTCCTAAATACGTAAAATTCAACCTCTACTAAACAGGGTAATTTAGGAACTTTTCTGGTCCTACTTCAGGATTTCACATTTCAGATTATGTGTATCCTCATAGTTGCACGTTCCGGTCAAAAACGAAATCTTGATTTGGAATAGGATCGAATTCCCCCTTTCTCAAAGCGGGCAAGAGCCTGTCCCGAATATCGGGAGAGATTTTAGGAAGCAATTCAATTTTAAATTTGGCTACGTGCAAGTAAGCGGATACACATATTTCGGATCTTAGAATATTAAAACTCCAAATTCATACGCTGCCGCCAAGCGAAAGCCAACATCGGAAGTTGTTGGTAGCTATTGATCCCAGCTTTGACACCTTGGCTTTTCAGAAAAATATCATTCGATTTTCGACTCAGCTCAATCGAAAAAGGCTTGATCGCATCAGATGCTTTTTGAATAGAAATCAAATCTGCTCTGATTCCTGGGCCCAATGTTTTAACCCAATCCCGGTATTCATCAGGAGCCATTCGGTAATAATCCCTCAGTTGATACATCAATAGTCGCAAATGCCCTGAATACTTCAGCAAGAAGTCATCACTATTGGTACAAATCACCCAAGCAATAAAATTAGCCTCACCCTCATTGGTCACCCCATAGCTATGAGCCATTTCGTGCGCTACGGTAAAGGGCTTCTCAAGTGGATGAAGTGTGGGGTCAATGTAGCTTTCGCCAGTGAATGGGAAATAGATTCCAAGGATTCCCATTTTCCTCATAAACCCAGGCGGTGGAAAAAGCTTCGTTCTTGGTTTTCCGGTAAAATTCAACCCTAGCAGATCGAGGTTCTCACCCATATTTTGGCGGACCATATCTTCCAGTGATGGATAAGGAAGAATTTCTTCTATGGCTAAGGTGTCAGTCGTGATCGAATTTCGAAATTGACGCGCTAAGCGATGCGTGATTTGAATCTCAGATTTCAGCTGTTCCAGATTGAGGGACTTTGGGTTCAAGCCCAACTGTTCAAAAATCGGAGTTCGGTGATAATTAAATCCCCACAAAAAAAGAAAAAAGAACACCAATGCACCCAGGCCATTCAATAAAAATCTAAAGGCATAAAAACTCCTCGATTTCCATCCTTTCCTTTTCAGAAAGCGGTAAAAAACAATTCCTAGAATAAGGAAAACAGAGGCAATGAAAAGGTAAACACTCGGGAAGGGTAATTTTCCCAGTGACATGTCGATCACATTTCGAATTCCCGGAAAAAATGTCCGCGAATAAATTTCATCTGTTTTCTCGGGATTTCGAACTGCAATGTATCGGAAAACCAAAGCAATCAGCCCAAGAATCGCCCAAGACCAATCTCGTTTTCCCATTGCGGATTTGGAATTATACTCCCTCTGCTTGCACTTCCTTCACTTCAGGAAGCATCCGAGTCAGAAGATTTTGGATACCAGCTTTAAGCGTCACTGTGCTGGACGGGCATCCTGAGCATGATCCCTGAAGTAATACCTTGACAATCCCATCCTGGAAAGAATGGAAAACAATCGCTCCTCCATCTTGCTCTACAGCGGGTCTGATATATTCATCCAGAATTCCTTTGATTTTCTTCACGATCTCTGAATCATTCTCATCAAAAAGTGGATCACGATCAAAACTTGCCTGAACTACAGCCTTGCCAGCTTCCAGATATTGGCGAATGTGATCTCTAATAATCGTCTGTATCTCTATCCAATCAACAGCTTCGTCTTTGGTGACTGTAACAAAATTGGAGGCGACAAAAACTCGCTGGACTGCTGCGAAATTAAAGAGCTCTTGAGCAAGTGGAGAATTGGTCGCACTGGCTGCATCCGGATAGTCAAAGCTCACCCCATCCTCGGCTAACATGAAATTAGCCACGAACTTCAAAGAATTTGGATTTGGATTTGCCTCCATGTAGAGGTGAACTGGTTTGGCTTGGGCTTTCAGCATGGTAGAGTTAATTTTTGAATACAGAACCGAATTGTCAGCTTATAGTTCCGACAATTCGGTTTTAATGAAATCATTTTTTGAAAGGTTGCCCAGTAGCTGCGTACCAGATCCCTCCATAAAGGTGTTTTAGAAAGACATCGTCTTCCCACGCAGAATCAACATGACCCAATGCAGTATAGAAAACTCTCCCTCCATCAAATTCATGATACCAAGCCATGGGATGATTTGCGCCATTGCCTTTCGCTACTTTGTAAGTGCTTTCATCAGCATTGATCAAAACCTTCAAATTTGGATTGATATCCTTGTACTCATAGAGTTCGTCAGTCCACATCCAGTTTTTTGGTAGGTGCCAAGTAGCTGGGTGATTTTGATCCACCACTTCGAGTCTTAAGGTTTGCTGAGCAGGATGTGCCAAGAAATATGCACCCATCATTTGATTGTACCATGGCCAATCGTACTCCGAGTCCGCAGCAGCGTGTACTCCTACTACGCCTTTTCCACTTCTTACAAATTTCTGTAGGGAAGCTCTTGTCGCCTCGTCAAAAATAGTCCCTGTACTGCTTACCAAAATCAATACATCGTATTTGGCTAGACTTTCCTCAGAAAGAATTTTAGGATCCTCGGAGGCATGTACACTGAATACCTGCTTCTCTCCCATCTTCTTCAATGCCACTACTGCATTTGGGATGGATTGGTGACGGAATCCGGCTGTTTTAGTAAAAACCAAAGCTTTAAATTGTTGAGCCGGAGCAATCAGGATGATGCTGAAAACCAGCCCTAAGGTGATAAATATGCGTTTTAGATTCATAGGTTAAGGATTTGTTGGGTTTTTGAAAATTGAATATTGAATTTGAAAATTACTTTTTAACGTTTCAGCTTTTCTAAAAGGAAATAGTAAAAATCGGATAGCGTTTAATCTTAAAATTAGGGCACTTCGGTCTTCAGTCATCCCCGAATGTCTTTCGGGCAGGGGTCTTCCGCACAATCTCATTTGATAATTTGAAATTTTTCTCCTGCTTCTTTTCTGGAAAATGCATTGAAATGCCACCATTCGGAGCCGATTCCGGTAAATCCCGAGCCATTCATTACCGACCTGAGAATTTCCCGATTAGCGACCTGAGCTTTGGTAATAGTCCCCGAAGCTAGCATTTCAGTCTCACGATCTGGATAGGCAGCGTAGCCAAAGAAATCATATCCAGTCCCCATATCCAGCGGCTGACCAGATTCATTGTCATAAATGGTCAGGTCAACGGCAACTCCGAAATTATGTAAACTACCGACTTTTGGATCTGCCACGTAAAGCGGTTTCAAATTGTCAGGCTTATCCAGATTATCCCAGAGAATCTGCTGCACACTCAGCGGTCGGACTCCGTCGTAGATCAATAGTGATAAATTTGGGTATTTAGCCTGTAATTTTCCTTGGGCATTTTTGAGCCGATCTGCCACTTCTGGCTGAAGGAAAGCTTTCGTCAGATCACCATATACGTCCTGCCCAAAAAAATTATCTGTAGTGCTGTATTTCAATTCCACCTTAATCCCGGGAATATACTCCTCAAGATTTACCAAGCCCTGATCCTGTAATCGCTTCTCCAATTCCGGTACTTCAGCCTCCAATTCCAATTCTGGAATGGGATCCAAAACTTCACGTTGGTGCTCGGAAAAGACTTCTTGATCGCTTTTAGGTGACGAGCAGGCGATGGCTAGCGTAAGAAAGATTAGAGCTGATCTTTTCAAGTTTTTGAATTTCTGTTGACAATTGTAGCACTTGCTTGAGCGGTAGGCAAAACCACAATATCAGCCAAGACCACATGTGCAGGTCTATTTACCACAAATTCTATGATTTCTGCAATGTCTTGAGCGACTAGAGGTTCAAATCCCTGATAAACCTTTTCTGATCTACTTTCATCTCCCTTGAATCGTACCATAGAAAACTCCGTCTCCACCAACCCTGGATGGATGGCGACCACTCGAATTCCAAACGGGTTCAGATCCATTCTCATCCCTTTGGTGATTGCATCCACGGCAGCTTTCGATCCACAATAAACACTTCCGTTCGGATACGATTCTTTTCCCGCGATTGAGCCAATGTTGATAACCATTCCTGATTTTCGGGCGCACATACCTGGTACAATTGCTTTTGTAACATAAAGCAAGCCCTTCACATTGATATCCATCATGGCATCCCAATCATCCAAATCTCCGGATTGGATTGGATCTATACCATGTGCATTCCCGGCATTATTGACCAAAACATCAATCGCTTTCCAGTCTTCAGGTAGATTGTCTAAAATTTCCAAGACCTTCTCACGCTCGCGCACATCAAATACCAATGGCAAATAGTCGACTCCTTCCGCTAATTCTTGGCGCAGTTCTTCCAGCTTTTCTTTTCTTCTTCCAGTAGCGATAATTGAATACCCGTTTTTTGCAAGTATCAGCGCGGTTGATTTTCCTATACCGGAAGTAGCACCGGTAATCAAAGCAATTTTCTTCTTCATAGAAGCAAGATAGTGGATTTAGCAAAAAGCAAAAAGACCGATGAAATTGATCGGCCTTTATGAGATGTTGATTTTGTCAGCAGAAGAAACTGGTTGCTTTTACTGAAAATTCAAATAGATCGTAATCGATCTTCTTTTGATGGAAGAGATCGCATCACGGAATAAGGGGTTTGTGTTTTCAGCTTGGTAGAGATTAGTCAAGCCATGTGAGAATCGGATCTCAGGGGCAAACTTGAAATACTTGAAATAAATCTCAAAACCCATCCCCATTTCCAAAGAGATATCTCTGCCGGTAGTCACTAGTTCCTCAATATTGGCTTCATCCTGACTCTTAGTTCTGAAATTATAGCTCGCACCACCCAACCAGTACATTCGTGTATTATTAAATCGAATCGATCGATACTTGAAGAGCAGTGGCAATTCAATTAGGGTTGATTCCGAATTTACAAATTCGCTGCTCGATGTCGTACCGAGGTTATCGGGATCACTCTGGTTTGGTAGTCCTGGCTGAGGTGGCTCCAAGTCGAAGTAACTTACCTCAGTTTGGTATTCATAAAAACCCACTTTGGGAGTGAAAAGTAACTGAACTTGGTCATGGAAACTTAAAATCCCAGTAAAGCCTAGGGAGAATCCAGGGGAAAATTGCGGAAAAATACCACGAACGGTTGGACTGGATCCATTGGAACTGAAAAGAAATGAATCGGAATATTTTAACCGATATGCAGTGGTATGTCCTGCCAAGAAGAATCCATAAGAAAGTGTACGGCCATCAGAACCTGAGGTACTCCTTAATCCAAACATCCCCTGGCCAAAGGCCTGAGAAGTTAAAAAACTTGCCACAAAAACGACAAGGATTACTTTACCCCTGTGTAGATTGAGCTTATTCCAAAAGTGAGTGATTTGCATACGTTGCTGGTAAATCCGACTTTTTTCAATACCGCCAAGAAATCTTCCCCATCTGGGAAAGCCTGTACGGATTCAGGTAAATATGTATAAGCAGAATTGTCTTTGGATACAATTTTTCCTATTTGAGGCAAAATTGTATTCGAATAAAAGGAATAGGCCTGCTTCATTGGAAATCCTCTTGGCTTGCTAAACTCAAGAATTACAACCTTCCCACCAGGCTTCAAAACCCGATACATATCAGACAAACCTTTTTCCAGGTTCTCAAAGTTCCTTACTCCAAAAGAAACGATGACTGCATCAAACTTATTATCCTCAAAAAGTAATCCTTCTGAATCTCCGAGCTGCAGATCAATGATATGATCCAAGCCTCGCTTCTTCATTTTTTTCTTTCCTTCGGCCAGCATTCCTTCGGAAATATCGACTCCGATGATTTTATCAGGATTGAGAACCAATGCCTCGATTGCAAAATCACCCGTGCCTGTAGCAATATCCAAAATCAATTTTGGCTGATCGTTTTTCAAAAGCTTGATTGCCTTTTTCCGCCAGATAATATCGATCCCCAAACTCAACACATGATTGAGGAGGTCATATTTCGGGCTGATGTTGTTAAACATCTCAGCTACCTGAGCTTTTTTAGAGTCTTTTTTATCTTTGTATGGAACTACGGACATCACGAATCGATCTTTGAAGGGGCAATAATACTCAAGAAACCTGAGGAAATGAAAAATGTTCGGCTCTGAGTAATTTCAGACTCTTCCGCTTAAAATTGTACTTTTGCAATCAAATCCTCAATCATGATTCAGAAAGCAGCATTTGTCATCAGTAATTCCAACCCGGGAAACTGCCCAAAACCAGATCGTGCCGAGATTGCATTTATCGGTCGATCCAATGTGGGAAAGAGCTCGCTGATCAATATGATCGTTGGACAAAAGGGACTTGCCAAAACTTCCCAAAAACCGGGTAAAACTCAACTGATCAATCACTTTGTCATCAATGATCGCTGGTATTTGGTCGATCTTCCAGGTTATGGCTTCGCCAAAATCAATCTTAAAGTAAAGCAAGGTTGGGAAAACATGATCCGGACTTACTTGACCAAGCGGGAGAATCTTTGCGGCGTATTTGTATTGATAGACAGCAGATTGGAGCCGCAACAGATTGATTTAGAGTTTCTGCTTTGGTGTGGAACTGAAGGTGTACCCACTGCAATAGTTTTTACAAAAGCAGATAAGCAGTCAAAATCAAAAACAGATAGTAACATCCGAGCCTTCCTAAAGAAAACCACTGAGATCTTCGAAGAAGAGCCAGACTACTTTGTGACTAGTGCTGAGGCCGGAACAGGCAAAGCCGAATTGACAACTTTCATAGAAGAGTTAGTGGTGGAGTACGAAACTGGGAAATGATTTAAGGTATACTCTTATATTTGCAACCTGCAAAAAACACAATACATGGATTTCAAAGAATTAGCGACAGTATCTGGTAAGCCAGGTCTATTTAAAGTACTCAAACCAACACGAAGTGGGGTCATATTAGAAAGCTTGGATGGGAAGAATTCGAAACTGGTAGCCGGAATGTCCCAGCGAGTATCCATTCTCAGCGATATCAGTATTTACACGCTCACTGAAGCTGGTGCAGAACCGCTCAAGTCAGTGATGCAAAAGATCGAGAAGGAGTTTGCGGGAGATTTGGGATTGGATTCCAATCCGGATGATGCCGAGCTCCGTGCATTTATGAAACATGTGCTTCCTGAGGTGGATGAGGCACGAGTTTACGTCTCAGACATCAAAAAATTGATTTCTTGGTATTCACTTATCCGAACCCAAGCACCAGACACGCTTGCGGAAACCGGTGAGGAAGTCGAAGAGAAAAAAGAAGAAAAAGAATAATTCAAGCCCCTATTTTGGGGCTTTTTTGATTAAAGCTTATGAGTGACAATACCTCAAAAGACACATTCTTATTCCTGAAAAAGGATTTTGAATTGCCTGAATTGGCAGAAAGCTTTGATGAAGAACAGGCTATTTTTATTCTATCCAAGGCCATAAGCCGACTCCTAGATCGGGAATTTGAGCGATTACTCCAGATCTGCTATCGAATCGATCTGGGTGAGGAAAAGCTCAAAAAAATTCTATATGAGTCCGAACCAGACAGTGTTTCACTAGACTTAGCCAGAGCACTTTGGGAGAGACAAAAGCTAAAAATTGAGATCCGAAAAAGGTATTCTTAAAGTTTGTTATAGGAAATTCCCAAGACAATTCCTTATTTTTTGATTCCCAAATTCAAATTCTTTCCCCATGGCAAATCCAATCTGGATCATGACTTCGGCCTTCGATACACTGAATCTTGATCAAATCATCTCAAAAGCGACTGAAATCGGAGTTCAGGGTTTAGACCTATGTGTGTTCCGAAAAGACGGCTCCCGAAATGATTTCGTAGCTACGCATCTAGACTATGAGAACTTTGGTTCGGATGAGGCAAAAGCGACTTTGGATAAATTCAATGCCGCAAATCTGAGACTATCCATCGGAGCATTTGAGAATCTGATTGGTGGAGATCCAGCACATCGAATCAAAAACCAAAATCACCTCCTTCGACTCATTCGCTTGGCCTACCTCATGGGAGGAGATGAAAATGATGTGAAAGTCGGCACGTTCGTAGGCTACAATCATGAACTTGGCAATCAAGAAGGTGGATTTGAAAAAAACCTACTCGAATACCAAAAAGTCTTCACTCCTATTATCAAGTACGCTGAAGATCTTGGAGTTACCGTTCTCTACGAAAACTGCCCCATGGAAGGCTGGAGAAGTTCGGGTCATTTTGGGACCTTCAATAATCTCCCTGGCGTCTTGGCCGCTCGAAAACTGATGTATGAACTCATTCCTTCACCAAATCATGGTGAAATCTATGACCCCTCTCATGATGTCTGGCAGCACACAGACCCGGTAGCTGTCATCAAGCATACCGACATGGCTCGACTGAAAAGGATTCACGTCAAATCTACTCGCAACAATCCGGATCCCTTCTGGGGAAATATGTATCCGATGCAGGAAGTTCGTGCAGGATGGGTAGAAAAAACAGGAATACCTTC
>JBBQDY010000022.1:0-20207 GCA_038320155.1 Cytophagales bacterium | reverse complement strand
AGAATTGAGAATAAGAGATTGTGAGAATGTATAGTCGCGTACAATCCATTCACACCAACTATTTTTGACCACATTACCTAATTTTTCAATCTTCAAATCTTCCAATTTCAACTTTCAGCTTTCTGACTTATCCGAGTACTTCACACTTCCCTGCCGCTCACGATTGACATTGAGTTGTAATACGTCGGGTCTGGAGTAATGCCCCACTGCGTCAAAGTTTTGGCGCTCTTCCAAGACGCGATTGAAATCTAGGGTTTCGATCAAAAGACCTTCTTGGTTGGCGACTGGTTCGAGAATCCATTTGCCGTCAGGCCCGGCGATGCAGCTTCCGCCATTTCCTAGAGTATCGGGGCAATCTTTGAGAATTACATCCAAATGAGGTGTTTCTGCAGGGAAGTCGCTTTTTCGCATCAAACTCGAAACCGAAATCACAAAGGATCGACTTTCCTGCGCAATCATGCGGGTGATGTTTTCGGTATTTCGAATTGCTCCCGGCCAAACGGCAATATGAAGGTTCTCCCCCAAGCCGTAGAGTGCGGTTCGTGCAAGAGGCATCCAGTTTTCCCAGCAGTTTAACCCGCCAACAGTAAATTCTTTGAGTGCATGAACTTGTAATCCATTCCCATCTCCCGGAGCCCAAGTCAAGCGCTCATCGTAAGTTGGTTGAAGCTTCCGGTGGACAGATTTGATTTCACCTTTTGCATCGATGTACACCAACGAACAATAAATGCTATGCCCACCTCGATCGATTGGTCGCTCAATAATGCCAAGGTAAATGGCGATTTGATGCTTTTTTGCTAATTCACAAATGGATTTCAGATCACCGGATTCGATGCTGATGGCATTTCGCAGGTAATGAGCATGGATCTCTTTTTGGATCTTATTATCCCAATCCGTGGCATGAGTAATCGAGAGCCACCATGGATAGCCCGGCACTAGCCCTTCTCCGAAAATGATGAGTTCACAGCCTTTGGAGACTGCTTCTTTGATTGACTCGACTACTTTTTGGATGGTTTTATCTTTATCCAGCCAAACAGGTGAGATTTGAGCGAGGGCGACTTTGATCAGGTGATTAGGCATTTGAATATTTTTTTGAAATTAAGGTAAAGAAAAAGCTGTTTAATGACCAAGCTGCTCAAGTCCCAATAGTTTTCGCGGATGCAATCTCGAACCTCGATCAAGGGATTTTTAATCCCTGAAATTACAAATCAGTTTTATAATTATGTGTTCGCTACAATAGATAAAATCGCTCACTTCACCTATGGCTACCGAACCAGCTTCTCTAAAGGACGCGTGAATTGGCTTGTCGGTGTAAGGGCGAAAGAGTTTTCGTCCTACGTGATCTTGGTAAAAAAAAACATCCAACCGTTTTGGCGAACCCTTACTTTCCCAATTGGCATCGATTCGGCCAAAACCCATAATATCGAGATCCAAATTAGCTACAAAGATGTCGCACCTCTGGTGCTTTAATTGTTTAATATTGAACTATGTGACTATGTTTTCTATGTGGTAAAAAAATAATTTGTGTGAAACCTCTGCGTTCTCCGCGTGTATCCGGTAAAAAAAACCTCCAACCGTTTTGGCGAATCCTTATTTTCCCGATTAGCGTCGATTCGGCCAAAACTAAAAACACGGCCCGTGCGGTTTGGCTAGTAAGGGCGAAAAATTTTTCGCCCTTACACGGTAATCCCTGTTGTAGCGCGAAAACTATGTAACCATGTTTTCTAGGTGGTAAAAAAAATCCCCATCGTTTTGGCGAACCCTTATTTTCCCGATTAGCGTCTATTCGGCCAAAACCCGAAAATGTGTTTTTACTTTCTTCTACAAAGATGTCGCGCCTCTGGCGCTATTTCTAAATCCCATTTCCCTTTGTGAAACCTTGATTCCCTTCGCGGCAAAAAAAACATGAGCCTTTGGCGCCGAAGTATATGTAATACTATTGCCTACTCGGCGGTTGACAGTCTTTCATAAAAAAAAGCGACTCAAAATTGAGCCGCATTTATAGAAAACTAAACCAACTTAATAATTCTAATTTGTCATGGCTACCGGCTCCAACTCGACCAAAGCCACTGCACCGTGGATGGCAGTCTCGTCTAGTGCCGAAAGCAAAATTTCTAACCGATCCAATACCGTGGCATAGCCAAAAGTGGAAAGCGTCTGGTAAAGTGATTTTTCAAACAGAGGAAAGGTCTTTCGTATAGAACCGCCTAACACGATGGCTTCAGGAGCCAAAGCGTACAAAATATGCTTGATCAATTCACCTAAATGGTGTCCGTACTCCTCAAATGCTTTTAGTGCTCGTTCATCTCCAGCCAAAGCTAATTTGGCTAGAGCCTTTGGTTTGGAATGGTAGTATTTTGCAAAAAATTTCCCGCTGCAATAATGCTCAAAATCGTAATCCAAGTAGGAGGCGCTACACCATTCGCCAGCTGCTGAGTTGACACCGCTGTAAAGATGTCCGTTGATTACGATCCCGCCACCAACTCCTGTACCAAGGGTAATTCCTACCAAATTTTTAAACTTTCTACCAACTCCAAATTTATGAACCCCCAAGGCAAAACAGTTTGCATCGTTGTTGATAAAAATAGGTTTTGCAAAGCGGTTGGAAAGGAATTTTTTGAGTTCTACATGCTGGAAAGCCGGGATATTGGAAAGCCCTAATACAATTCCTTCTTCGACATTGACTAATCCCGGAATTCCAATTCCAATTCCTACAATCTCATAAGCAGAATAAGATTCGATAAACTCAGCGATGGTCTCGAGAATGAAGTCTTTACTTTCTTGGGCTGGAGTAGAAATAGACCGGATATCATGCAGATATCCATTGATTAATACACCGCCTTTGATGCCGGTGCCTCCGATGTCTAATCCTAAAATGGCCTTTTCCATTTATTACTGTTTGGGTTAATAGGTTAATCGAAAAATCAGAAAGCTGTCATTTTACAGACAACCTTCTGACATACATAGGTTTGATTTTTGAAGTGATACCGATTAAAGCATTCCTTCTATTGATTTTTCGAGCTCTCTGGCAGTTGCCAAAAACTCCTCTACATTCATATCCCGGAAGAAAATCAAGCCGTGGCTTGATCGTACTTTTGCTCGCTCATGGAGGTAGAAATAATTCTTGCCTAACAAAAGCTGAATTGCATCCAGTTGATTTACCCAGATTCGCTTTGCAACGGTGCTAAATTTACCATTGTGAGCGTAGCTTGGAAAAGATGCATTCACCTGACTGAGATAGCAATTCGCAAAGGAATCTTCCATTACTGACATATCTCCGAGCGATACAGGTACAATCACATTGACTTCATGTGGCTCAAACTTAAACCAGACATTTCGATAGCCGATGATTCTCAACTCACTCAGGTCTTTCTCCTCACTCCATTTTTTCACCGCTGCCGCAGTGGCTTGAAGCACTTTATAATGTGTATCTGGTCCGCTTCCTTCAGGATCAAGCGTTAAACTAATCTTCGTAGGGTTTACTTTTTTAAACATTTCCACGATCGGTTCCACATCACGGGTTTTGTCAGGCTGCTCGGTGAAAATATCGCCGGTATAGAAGCCTAATCTCAGGTGATGCACATTCTTCACCTGAACACCGAAATGCGCCCAAACCAATTCTTCCTCAAACTCGCGGATCATACCTTTGAGCTTCTGAATTTTGGAAGGGTTTTTCTCGCCATCATAGCTGTTTCGAAGTACACTGATCACTTCATTGATCGTCTCACGAAGCTGTGTTTTATCTTTAATTTTATAGATGATTACCAATGCTCTAATTACCCGATGGCATAGTCCCCGTTGGCGCTCATAGGCATTTTCTGATGCGACATTCGTCAGGAAATGGTAAACGTCTTTGTCGGTTTTGAGACTGTGTCCGATGTCGAAGAAGTCTTCAAAGTGGACCATCTGTATTTTCCCATCATCCAAAAGCTTTTTGGTAAAATGCAGCGTATCGATCACAAATGTATTCGTCACGGCGGTGAAACCCGAAGTCAATACTGAGAAATGTGCCTCATTACTAGGTTCGTGAAGCTGATTGGTAACGTGTGGGAGGATTCCCAGAGAAATATCATCATGATGCGGTCCGGTATGCAAAAGCACCTGATCAGTCTCTTGCTCCAAGCCTTTTGCCAGTTTGGCCTCAATACTTTTCATGACCTGGTTGACGGTGTCTTCCGAAAGGTCAGGAATCAGTCTCGTGTATTTGTCTGCTTTAAGGTCAGCAAGCTTGATTCGGTGACCGTATTTTTCCAGTTTTTTGCAAAGGTCAATAACAGATCGCTCTGTCTTTTCCCAAGTCCATTCGCCCTTTTGGTAGTAGGTATCCATGGAGTCAGTCAGTCGGACTCCCGCACCTTTGGTCAAGTAGAAACGACCGTTTTTCAGTTTCTGAAGAACAGTCGCTGGATATACGTTACTAAGTTCTGTTTCCAAGGAATCTTTGACGATTCCGGCTTTGGCTTCTCCAGCAGCAATGATAATTCCAACCGCTTCCGGATTATACACGATAGTATCAAGGCCTATCGTGATCACCAATCGGTTGGAGGATATTTCAATTCCACCCAAATCACCCGCAGCTACGGCTTGGGTTTCGAAATTGGTTTCTGTTAATCTAGTCACTGAAAAAATATGCGATCCTCTAGTGTTGAAAGCAATGTGACCATCTGGGCCGATTCCTCCTAAGAAAAAGCCGATTCCACCGGCATCACGGATTCGTTGTTCGTAGTCTCCGCACCATTGATCGATAAGGTAGATGGATTGCTGTTGAATCTTCTCTAATTCATTTTTCGGATCGCGAAATCGCAGCGATAGATCAACTTTGAGATCTGGAAATACTTTGGAGAAGTGAAGCCCATTAGCCAAAGGAATCTCGTCGGAATTAATTAGAATCGCCTTTTCGCGGGACAATCCAAATCCATCGATATAAAATTTATTGACGTAGTCGTAAAAGCTATTTTTCTGTGATGAGGAAATCGGATAGAATTCATCGATCTGTACAAAAGTCAAATCGTTTAGGATAGGCTTTTTGGTCTCACCCAGTCCATACTTTTCCCGAACTTCCTTTCCTTTTTTATTATCCCAGTTTTCCAACAGAAACTGCGTCCACTTGATAAAGAATTCAGGAGTTTTTCCTGTAGGTAGGCTGATTACTCCATGAGGATTGGCAGCTGCCCATTCCAAAAAGCGACAGGCAGTAAGCAATCCTAATTTTGGAAAATTAGCTACTTGAAGGTAGGGAATCAAGGTGCTAATCTTCTCTACGCCGGATTCTTTGAGGAAACACTGTTCGACTTCTGAGAGCGGGTAATTACTTAACATAGGGTCTGGTCAGGTTATTTTTTCTAATGAAAGATTTTTATTTTAAGTCCACTATCCAAATTTTATGAACCGAGTAATCGATTTCCTTATCAATTAAATCGAAATGAAATTAATTTTTTTGAAATAAAATTCTGAGGAAACGAGGTTTCTCAGTTAATTATTTGACTAAGCAAATTTAAAAAAAAGTTTCCAAATAAAATATACTTTTATAAAAATTTCATGAAAGTATAATATAGAAAGCCAATAAACTTCGAATTAACCTAAATCTAAAACCAGAATTTAGAGTTATGCGACTAAATCCCATTTTTTATGTCAATTTCAAATCGAATTTGAATCAGACTCTCATAGAGCTTAGAAACACCTAAAATTTATTTTCTCTAAATTCCCTTATGATAATACTAGTTACCGGTGTATCGGGTACTGGGAAGACGACCATTGGCAAACTGTTGGCTAATTATTACCATCTTCCTTTTTACGATGCGGATGGATATCATCCCGCTGAGAACATCGAAAAGATGAGTAATGGGACTCCACTCATTGATGAGGATCGAATTCCTTGGCTCCAAATCTTAGCAAATTTACTTCGCAAATCCATTCCCACCGGAGGAGCTGTTTTAGCTTGCTCGTCGTTGAAAGAGTCTTACCGCCAAATACTCCAAATCAATCCTGAAGTAAATTGGATTCACTTGAAGGGAAGCAAGGAATTGATATGGGAAAGAATGCTGGCCAGAAAAAATCATTATATGAAGGCCAGTATGCTCGATTCTCAGTTTGACACCTGGGAGGAACCAGCCTATGGATTGAAGTTGGATATCGATCAAAATCCAGAAGAGCTGCTCGCTGCGGCGATTAATTACTTGGAAAACAAATAGAAAATTTGCGGATCAACCCTCAATCAAAATCCTCGACACGATGAAAAATTGGACTAAAATAGCTATTCACTTTGCTTTATTGATATTTCTTTTGGGATGTAAAAGCCAAAAATTAAGCGGCCAAGAAATCCTTTTGGGAAATGTGCATGTAGTGGATGTAGAATCCGGAAAGGTGCTGGAGGATCGCTTCTTGATTCTAAAAGATGGAAAAATAATGCAGGTGCTTCCGATGAGTAAACTTCCAAACAATGGAGTCGGGCTAAATATTACCGATGGAAAAGGGGCATACGTTTTCCCAGGTTTGGCAGAGATGCACGCGCATTTGCCTGCAGCAACAGATGGAAATACGCAACTCCAGGAAGAAACACTTTGGCTTTACCTGAGTAATGGAGTGCTTCGAATTCGTAGCATGCTCGGTCATGAGTCGCATTTGGCACTGAAGAATAAAGTGGTCACTGGCAAAGTGGCGGGACCTCGAATGTTTATTTCTGGACCATCGCTGAATGGCACTTCCGTCGAATCTCCACAGATGGGATCCCAAATGGTAAGCTCACAGAAAGCAGCAGGATACGATCATCTGAAGCTTCACCCAGGTCTGGACACCCCGAAATTCTTGGCAATTGCCGAAACTGCCAAAGCGGTTGGCATTCCTTATGGCGGACATGTATCACTTGCAGTTGGCTTAGAAACTAGCATTCAGAATGGCTATAAATCTGTGGAGCATATGGATGGTTATTTGGAAGCGATGATTGCTGACAAATCAAGGTTGAATCCGACAATTGCAGGACCGTTCAATATGCTTTTGGTGGGAGAAGCCGATCAGGGTAGATTACCTGATTTGATTAAGATGACCTTGAAAAATAATACGTGGATTGCCCCGACCTTGACACTTTTCGATCGATATTTTGGCTATGTCCCAGCAGATTCCTTCCGCTTGGCTCCGGAGATGAAATACCTTCCTGGGCTTCAAATCCAGCAATGGGTGACTCAGAAGAAGCTTTTGGAAAATCAAGGTGTTTTATCTAAGGCTAATGTTCAGCCCTATTTAGAATTCAGAAATCAACTTTTCCTTTCACTTCACCAGGCTGGCGTACCGATGATCATGAGTTCGGATTCACCTCAGGTGTTTAATGTTCCCGGATTTTCAATTCATCATGAGATCGAGATGATGTCAAAAGCCGGCATGTCTAATTTGGAAATCCTCCGGACTGGCACCGTCAATCCAGCTCTGTATTTTGATCAAAAAGGCGAATGGGGAGTAATCAAAAAAGGAGCTGCTGCTGATTTTGTGTTGGTTGAGAAGAATCCATTGGAAGATCTAAGCACTATGAAAAGGCCAATCATCGTGGTCATGGGCGGGAAATTTTATGATCGAACACGGTTAGATGAGGAGCTGGCCAAAATCGAAATGAACCATCTCAGAAAATAAATTCAACTTTGTCGAACAACCACAAAGCAGGGCTGAATCCAAATAAACCTTGGTATCTATCACCTATCTTAAACCCCAACCTATGAAACTTTTCAAACCATTTACTTTTGGAGTTACGCTTCTGGCAACTTTAGCTTCCTCCTGTCAAACTGAAACAAAAACTCAAGAAACTCAGGCGGACCCTGAAGAAATAAACCTTATGCTCAAAGTAGAAAAAGTCGCTCAAATCCAAGATCAGGAAATTTTCAAATACACACTTGACAACGGTTCCATGCAAGTGGAAATGAGTAATTATGGAGGTCTTATCTCCAGAATCTCTGTTCCGGACAAAAATGGAAAAATCGAGAATATTGCCTTGACCTTTGATAGCATCCCGGAGTATTTGACCAAACCCAACCCGTTTTTCGGTGCGACTGCTGGCCGGGTGGCCAATCGGATCGGTGGAGGCAAATTTGAATTGAATGATAAAACCTATACCCTCGCAAAGAATAATGGTTCAAATACCTTGCACGGTGGATTGGAAGGCTTTAACAAAAAAGTATGGAGCTCGGAACCGTATTCGAATGACTCGATTGTCGGGGTGAAAATGAGCTACCTCAGTGTAGACGGAGAGGAGGGATTTCCGGGAAATCTTGCCACGGTACTCTGGATGGAATTGACCAAAGACAATGTGCTGAGGATTCGTTTTGAAGCGGTGACCGATGCCCCGACCATCGTCAATCTGACCAATCACACGTATTTCAACCTCAGTGGAATCACGGGTCCTGTGACCGATCATGTGTTCCAGTTTAATGCTGATGCTTATACGCCAGTAGATCAAGGCCTAATCCCAACGGGTGAAATCAAGGATGTGACTGAAACTCCATTTGACTTTAGAGAGCCAAAGATTCTGGGTGATCAGATCACAGCAAATGATGGCGGATTTGATCATAATATGGTCATGAAGCTGGAAAAAAGCCCTGAATTAATCCAGTTTGTGCATGTAGTTCATCCAGCTACTGGAAGGACGATGGATATGTATTCTGATAATGTAGGGGTTCAATTTTACACCGCTAATTTTTTGGATGACTTTGCCGGTGCAGATGGCAAAACCTATAATATCCATTGGGGATTTTGTCTGGAGTCTCAAAACTGGCCGGATGCGATCAACAACCCAAACTTTCCATCACCAATCTTGAATCCTGGGGAGACATACGAGCATCTGATTGAGTACCGATTTGGAGTCGAGAAGTAATTTTTAGGTATAAAGTATCGAGTCCAAAGTATCAAGATTTTTGAGCAAATAATAATATAAAATAATTGGTTAGTTCCTAGTTTACCCTGAAAGGGTATAATTTTTAATAGCCCCCGGTGAAGCTTGCGGAACTGGGGGTTTGAAGATAGTATTACATTTCTCTCCCGCGCAGAATCATCATTGAATTGATAAATTAATTGCGGGAGGATGGAAACGAGATTCAAGAGATAAAAATGCATGTCCAAAGATTTGAGAATAGTCAGAGAAAAGAGGACGATTCCATTTACTATGAAAAGACTTAACTCAACTGTGATCCGCTAATAAGCATTTCTAATCCTGAAACCTTGAATTTTGGGCTCAGATAAAATAAAAAACAAGAATACTGGCTACAAACCTTCGGATCAAACTCCGCGATTGCAAATCTCAAAGAGCTGAAAGTGGGGAGTTTCTGCTCTTTTCTGGGCAGAGGGGGGAATAAAATTCTTGTTAATTCGCCCTTGACAATCCTGGTTTTTTCAAAGAATAAGCCTTATTGCGTAGATAGGCACCTTTTGGTTGATTAGGAACAGGACTTGCAAATCCTTCCTTAGTATTAACCAACTATTATAAATTATTATGAAAAAATTAACTCTAAAATCGAACATTGCGGCAGCCTGGAATAGGAATGCTCGCTTGGTGTCAATCCTGGTTCTTTCAGTATTCACCCTTACTGCCTTCACGGCTTGCGAGGATGACGACGATGATCCTATTGTAGATACAATTAATCAGCAAGACAAAAACTTTGCAATCTCGGCTTCACAAACTATTAATGGCCAAATTGCCCTTGCAACTTTAGCCAAAACCAAAGGCGATGATGATTCAGTGATTGAATATGCAAATATGATTTTTGACGATCATACTGCTGCGAAAGCTGAGCTAACTGGATTGGCTTCAAGCCGGGAATTTGAAATCTCAAACGAAGTTTCTGCCGGAATGCAAGCTCAACTTACTGCTTTGACATTGCTTTCAGGTAATGATTTTGACAAAGCGTTCATCAACAGTCAGATTGAAATCAATGATAACATTAGGTCCATGATGAAAAATCAGGTTGATAACGGTCTGAATACGCTTCTAAGAACTTTCGCTGACAAACTTTCTGAAAAGGTGGATGGTCATCAAAAAGAAGCTCTATTAGTAAAAGCAGAAATTGCTATCGAAAATATCTAATTCAATAACAGCCCAGAAAGCTAAAATTGGATAAGTTGAGCCTGAGACAAATGTCTCAGGCTTTTTTGTGTCGAAATTTCTAAAAACATCCGCAGGTTTCTTCTTACCCAAAATGGAGGCACCAAGTTTACCTCAAGCTGTTTTCATCTCTATTCTTAGAATTATAAACTCAGCTGGGCGAATCATCGCCAGTCCTATGGAGATAACAAGCCGCTTATTCAAGATATCTTGAGCAGTCATGGTTTCGCCCAATCCGACTTTTACAAAGAAGGCTTCCTCAGGTTTTGCACCAACAAGTCCTCCCGATCGCCAAATACTTGTCAAAAAATCAGCACAACTGGCTTTCATTCGAGACCATGTGTTGACCGAATTGGGCTCTAAAATGGCGAATTGAAGTCCTTTTTGTAGGGACTGCTCGATCATCATTGCTGATCGTTTGACAGGAATGTATCTCCACTCGTTATCATTTCCAGCGAGCGTCCGAGCTCCCCAAACCAAAATTCCTTTTCCCGAAAATTCCCGAATGGCATTGATAGATTTTCCGGACGGATGAATATTAAGGTCTTCCAGATCAGCAGCTGAAATCGAAATGGCTGTTTCGAAAACAGAATTAAGAGAAACATTTGCAGGCGCTTTCCAGACACCTCTTTCTCGGTCTATCCGAGCATAAACTCCAGCAATAAATCCTGTAGGAGGAAGTAAGCCTAGTTTCTTTTGAATTGCTTCCATCAGTGCCAAATAGGTTGGGCTAAAGTTTTTAAGTCCTTGATGTAGATAGCTGCCAGCAGGTGTGGGAGTTGAATTCAAGAATGTTTGAGCATGCGGCTCGGGTAAGACTTGCTTCAAATTCAAATGTTCGAAGTGATCGAGGATTTCTGGTTCCACGTAGGAGACAAGATTTGAATGCAGCCAAGGATAATAAGCCGCACCGAAGGCCAGATTTTGATTTCCAAGGCCATTTCTGAAATCTGAAACACAATTATTTCCCGCGTTTAGAGCCTGATATCCTTCTGGAATATCCAATATGGCAAATCGATTTCTTCTGTTAGCACAGTGAGAGAGCATTTGTTGGTAAAAGTCTAATGCCTCAGTGCCTAATAGAGCTGAATCTGGAATCGCCAATATGGAGGATTCAGTTTCAGTTTCTAACGCAGTAAGTCCACATCGCAAGTCGGATTTAGAGATAATCAAATTTTCCTCACCTCCATAATTCCCCACGGAGACGATAACGCAAGTGCTGCCTCCGTTTTCGAAAAAGGCTTTCACCGAATAGTAGAGAAAAGCTTGTTGATTGGGTAAAAATGAAATGCTTTTGGGTTGATTGTTAAGTTTAATCGGAAATGGATCAGCAGGGAGAGCGGTCACGATTTCAAATTTAGAAGGGAAAGCCTTCCCGAAAATCGATTCAAATTCTAAAAGGGAGCCGATTCGGATCGGTTGATTGAGTACCAAAGTTCCGGTGCGGATGGAAATTTCGGTATAGCCGATAAATGCAGGAATAGCTGTTTCAACTTGCGCAATCGAGCGGGGGAGAAAATTCACTTCCTCAATGTAGAGGCCTGGCTTTTGATATCTTTTTTTCATAACCTTCAAAAAATCTGTTAACTCTAAGGTAAGAAATTGAATGCAAAATTTCTGAGGTGGTACTGTGGAGCTCTTTTGCTGCTATGGCAGCTTATAGAAGTTTTCGTGCTTTCATGATTATTTCAGCAGTTAAATTTGCTGAATACACTGCGCCTTCCATGTATCCCGGAAATTTTGATGCTGATTCAGAACTGGAAATCAACAATTTATCATCATAAAAGGATTTGCTAAAAATTGGGTTTCCATTATTTTGATGAGGATAAAGCGGAATGTCAGATTCCTCAAAGGTATTTTCTTCATTGCTCCAGATGCATTCCTCGTAGTTGGTAAACTCTTCAGCTTTAATTCCAAAGACACTTTTTAATTGATTAATCACCAAGGTTTGTCTTTCTGCAGAAGGGAGATTCTTAAACGAGGAATTTATAAATCCGCAAAGTGCGTATTTGGATCTTTCGTGATTGCAATGATCATAGATTTCGGTGACCGGTCCAGTATTGCTGAATAAAGTGCCTGATAAATTCTCTTGTTGCCAAAATGGTTGGGTATAGGTCAAAGCAACTTTAATAGAGTCCTCCATCCAAGTCTGTGTTTGTTTGCCTATCTCTATCAAATTGGTTGGTAGTGGAGGCTCGAATAATATTCTTTTCGCCCACAACTTAGGGGGAATAGACAAGACGACGGTATCGCCTTCGAAGACCTCTTTGGTAACTACTTGGAAAGAATTTTTATTGAATTTAATTTCCTTTACTGTTTGATTTAGTAGGGTATCGTCTGTATCTAATTTTCGGTATAGGGTATGTATTAGTTTGGATGTGCCACCAGAGATTCTGTAACTAGGAGGTTGACTGGGGATTTGGATCGACTCTGCAGGAGAAGTAGAAAATGGTTGAAAGAATACTTTGCCGTCCATGTACTGTTCAAAGTATTCAATTCCAAATTCATCTAAAAGTGATTTAAGGTGAATGTGTTGATTGCCAAACCAGGTTGCTCCCATCTCAACTGGTGTATTTTCTGCTAAGTATTCAGTATTGATTCTTCCCCCAACTCTATTTCTTGCTTCCAGAATTTTAAATGGAACCCCTCCTTTCTTTAGACGGTAAGCACATAAAAGACCCGATAAGCCTGCTCCAACAATTATAATCATGCTACAAAAATAAAGAAATCTGTTACGATGTAGCATCAATAGGTACTGGGATGTTACCAAGAACCTGATGACCAAGATTACAAATTTCAAACAGCTGGTGTGCCATCATTGTGAACACTCACGTCGGAGTCTCATCTGTTGTCATGAAGTGGAAACGCTCATCGGCGACACATCTCTGGTCATGAGTAGCGGCTCAATTAAATTTCCCTTTTAAATCCTCAATTGATCGTCTAAGTGCAATTATTTCCGTTTTTAACTCCGCTATATCTTTTGCGCCTGCCACGGGGGCATCTTCTTCTTCAGCATCACGACCTATGAAAAAGGTAGCGAAAGTGGCTGTTACGTAACCGAAAATACTAAAACCAAAAATTGCAATTAAAAAGGCAAGTCCTCTGCCTTCGGGTGTGGAAGGATTAAATTCATTACCTACAGTTATCACTCGCATAGCTGTCCACCATAGAGCCATCCCATAACTATCAAAACCTTCATTTGGATTTTCAAGCGCATACATACCTGCTGCACCTGCAAAAGTTACGATGAGTATGATCATAAAAACATAACCAAAGGCTCTTCGTTTCATGGTCGCCCCTAGGCTTTTCATGCTTCTGTTTAAAGAGGATACAATACGAACCAGTCTGATTCCCCTTACACCTCGTAGCAAACGCACAAACCTGAAAATACGGAAGACTCTTAGAGCAGGAACAATGAGGGATATAATTGTTAACCAGTTCTTTTTTAAAAAATCTACTTTAATCGGTGCTAGAATAAATTTGATAAGAAAATCAACGATGAAAATAATCCAGATTGTTAAAGTCGCATATTCAAGTGGTTTATTCAGACCCCATATCAATTCGATTATCAATAGTGCCAACCAAACGAAGCCTAAGAAAATCATTGGGCCTTCTAAAAAATTTTCTATTGAAGTAAGCAGTTTTTTCCTTTCGTTGATTAGTTGCTTTTTCATGCTTTGTGTATGATTTTAATTGTTTATTGAGTTCCATTTTCCGCTAATTCAATTCCCCCAAATTTCAATCACGGAAAGGTCTCCTGTTTCTGGGTGTTATTCAATTTTGGATATTTCAGTCCATAAAATGATTTTATTAGAGACTTTCAAGGCAGGGAGTGATCCTGATTTTCAGGACAGGCTATCCCAAAGTTAACTGCACCAATAAGCTGTCCATACTTCTTATAGGCACGCACAAGAATATCACGACGGATGGCTCAGGTGGGAAAGGACGAAAATGATTGAGTGCTTATTTCGTTCGTTGAGATACTTCCCTGAATCGGTATTCGATCGGTACAGTAACACCAAAGCCCCCGGCCCGCAGGATGGAATTGCCGCTTGTGACACCCAGTCCTTTAAAAACTTTCTCCAGTTTTCCAAAACACGACTTTTTCTGAGATTTGCGTGCACATCTCTTGCGGAAGCGAATCGCATATGGAATTATCCAATTTTATCATTTTTACCTTTTCATTCTGCTCAAGTTTCTTATGTTCAATTTGTCTGATTTTGACAGTGAGCACCGAATTGTTCACCGCCACTGCGAAATAAATGCGAAAAATGAGCAAATCTTCGGTGGTACTGATATGAAATTTCAGAATGGCGCAATAAACAAGAAATTCTCAATCAATGCACTGAGGAGGGTTACGATTAGCACGGGCAACTATCAAAATGATTGGCTGCCACATACACGAACGGCAATAGGGGCGTTCCGACGTAGTATCCAACAAAGCTGAAAAAAAACTGAGCAATGCGGCAATGATTACCATTACCCGTTGCTCAGTTACAGTCTTCTAGTAGAACCGCCTGCTTGAATAGACACCAGCATTTTAGGCTGCGAAATGTATCTCATTCCCGAGAAGTTACCAGCTGCGCCCCTTGGCTTTCTTTGTCAAGCTCTTTCTGAAAATAAACTTTAAAAACAGATCCTTTTCCCAGTTCACTTTCAAGTTCGATGTCTCCACCTGCGTTGATAACCGTTTTCTTTGCCAGATACAATCCAACTCCAAGTCCTTCCGATTTCTGGTGGGCGCGCTGAAAGGCTCCAAAGATTCGATTTTTTTCCTTTTCGGCGATGCCTAGACCATTGTCAGCTACAGATAGTAGAATATAGTCGCCTGATTCTTTTGTGCTGATGGTCACTTCAAGCGTTCGATCAGGTGACCTATACTTGACTGCATTGCTTAAAAGATTAAATAAAATACTTCTTAAATTCTTCTTAGAAAATGGAATTGCGGGTTCCTTTATATTTAAAATTATTTTTGCTTTCGATGCTAGCAACGCCACTTTCATACTGTCTTGAATCTCTTCCAAGAGCTCCTTAATGTCGATATGATCATGCTCATCAATTTCGCTTTCTATTTTGGCAATATCCGTTAGTTCATTGATGATGACAGTGAGATTGCGTGTGGACGAATCAACCATACTCATCAAGTCATCAGTTTTAGTAGATTGAGGAGACAGCGCTTCTTTTAAAAGGGAAATAAGTGCGCTCAGATTGTGTAACGGACCCCTCAAATCATGGGAAACGGCATAAATGAATGTATCGTGGTCTGCAATAATCCTTGAAAGTTTATCCTGCACTTTCTTCAATTCAGTAATATCATGGAAAGCGATATTCACGCCATCAATTTCATTGTCATGTTGTTTCACATAAGGTAAGGCCAACATATGATACCACCTGCCGTCTATGGTTTGCACTTCTTTATCAATGGTGACACCTGAAGAGGTCACTTTCCCGATATCGTCCATTAAGGTTGAGAACCTGATATTGGTTGAAATGTCGCTTAAAAGTCGTCCGATATCACTTTCCTGCAGGTTAATTTGCTTGATTGCAGAGGGGGTGAATTTTCTAAGTACTAAATCGCTGTCTACATAAAGTTGGGCGCTGATCGTTGATTTGAAATAGTTGTTCAAATTATCATTCAGGTCTGCCAACTCTCTTATTTTAAGTTGGTATTCAGTGTTCACTGTTTGAAGCTCCTCATTAACTGACTGAAGCTCCTCATTGGTGCTCTGCATTTCTTCATTGCTGGAAATAAGCTCCTCGTTGTAAGCAGAAATATTATCATTGGATATTTCCAGCTCCTGAAAGACATCCTCCAGTTCTTGTTTTTTTTCTGCAAGTTCCTCTCTCATATCTTCGATGTAGTTCTTGGTTTGTACTTCCATCTCGAAGACTTCTATATCAGAGTCTTTGGATTTTTCTTCTTTCTCCTCGCTAAACATCACGAGGACATAGCTTTGATCAGATAATTGCTCAGAGAAAAAGGGCTTCACAAATACATTGACTGAGAGCATGCTCTCATTTTTTTTGAACTTCACATTCTGTGTAAGCTTCTTTTTCGATTTTATTGCCTTGCGCACCGTGGTCGATGTGACAATGGAAAGTGCTTCAGGCAACATTTCAAGTAAGTTGTAATTGAACATCTTAGGGAGGAGATATTTCTCATAGTTTCCATAGGATTGTTTAATCTCAAAATTAGTGTCAACCCATATTCCGGCATCATAGCCCGATACTTCCAGCAGTGCCTGAAGGATCTTTGTGGTGAGGTTGGTATCTTGGTTGTTCCTTTGGGGCAATTCACTGATTTTCCGATTGACCAGTTGCCTGTCACGACCTGGGGTGCTGTAAGTGGTGTCCCTTAAATTCCGAACGGATTCGACGCTTTTAAATATTCTCCATTTTTTATCTACCTCACTGAATGATTTCCTCAACTCTCCAAGACTTTCACTGGGACCTAAAAATAGAAATCCACCCAAATTGAGGCAAAAGTACAGCGAATTGAGAATTTTCTTCTGCAAGATTGGATTCATGTAGATAAGCAGGTTTCGGCAGCTAATCAGATCTATTTTGCCGTAGGGAGGCTGTCTTACAATATCGTGGTCGGCAAAAATGATCATCTTTCTGATGTTGTCCCTTACTTTGTACTGTTGGCCGGTTTTCGTAAAAAATTTGGTGAGCCGCTCTTTTGAAACGTCTTTCTCGATGCGCTCGGGGTATACTCCTTTTGAAGCAAGAAGTAGTGCTGCCTTATCAATGTCACTTGCAAAGATCTTTACCTCCAGATTTTTCTTGAGCGCTGTGAGGTGTTCTGAGATTAGTATCGCAATCGAATAAGCTTCTTCGCCGGTTGTGCAACCCACCACCCAAACCTTAAGGATATCGACCTGCAATTTGTTCTCTATTATTTCAGGAATAACTTTCTCCCTAAGAATTTCAAATGCCTCCTTATCCCTGAAGAACTGCGTGACACCAATCAGAAATTCTTTGGAAAGAGTTTTAATCTCGGCAGGATGGGCTTTCAAATAATCAGCATAGTCTCCGAGGAGCGTCATGTTGTTTTTGGTCATTCTGTTCACTATTCTCCTGATCAGGGTAGGCCGTTTGTAATCTGAAAAATCAAGCGGTGTATGGAGCCGAATTAGGTCAAGTATTTTAAGGAGTGTAGCTTCATCATTTTCGGTGATTTGATGAGCAAAGGTACTTTCCAAAAAATCCCGCTGTAAGTGGCTGATGATCTCCTGGGGAATTAAATCAGGAGAAAGTATCTTGTCAACATTTCCAGAATCGATGGCACTGTTGGGCATTCCGTCAAACTTCGAGCTTTCAGGGTCCTGCACGATCACGAATCCACCATTTTTTTTAATAGCTGCAATTCCTTTGGTGCCATCTGACCCGGTGCCTGAGAGTATAATGGCGATACTTTTACTTTCCAGACTATGACCCAATGAATCAAAGAAGATGTCGATAGTTGTATTACGTTTGGCTGCATCTATATTGGACAGCATTAGCTTTCTGTTCTTAATGGTCATTTGTTTCCCCTGAGGCATCAAGTAAACTCGGTTGGGCTCCACCAGCATCTCATTCTCGGCAACCGATATTTGCAGCTTACTATGTTTGGCGAGGAGTTCTGCCATAAAGCTTTTATGATCAGGTGAGAGGTGTTGTATAATTACATATGCTACGCCATCCTCTGGTGTATGGTCAAAAAGTAAATGGATGGCTTCCATGCCTCCAGCTGATGCGCCTATGGCTATGATATAGAGATCTTTTATTTTGTCTTCTTGGCTTTTTGTCATAGTGCTGAAAAGTGTTGCAATTGATAGTCCATCGTTTCTAATTGATGTGCAAGTCAAATAAAAATTTTGTTTGTAGCCGCCTTATCTCCCTTTGGAGGTATTTGCAGTTGAATCACAAAAGTGTGAATACAAAGATGAAAAGTGATTTCTCATGAAATGAAATATTCCAAATTCAATGCCGTTAATGGATTTTCTCAACACCAGATTTTTAAATGTAATACTTGCCTTCAATATATTACCTCATTGTCCCAGGTGAAGATTGAAATAATCTAGTTATTCAGGCGAAGAAAGCAATGGTAAGATTTGGTTCTTTGATCGGATTAAATCTATGCGCGATGACGGTTTGCTTCTATGGCAAGAAGTACGCAACAGTTCTGTTTTTCCTTCAGATAAGAGATTATTAGTAACAGGCCTGTTTGTAAAATTATTCTGCACTTCTTCTACAAAAGCTTTTGCCAGCAGCATACCGATCTGCAAGTACGCTGCTAAACAAATCTTTGGCAACTTAATGCATATCCATACCCTGTGGTACATTTTTACCAGTTTGGTCCAAGGCTGCTCTGAGCCCTTTTGCCAATTGCTCCGCATTGCCCATGCCCCAATAATGCAAGAAGAAAATTCGTGGTTGCTCATTTACCATATGATTATGCAAAGCAACTACTTCAATTCCATTTTCAATCAATGCTTTCAACACCGGTTCAACTTCATTTTCAAGCATCGTAAAGTCACCGGCAACTGCTGCTTTATCAGGTGTTCCTTGGAAAGCAGCCCATGTATTGAAGCCTAAAAAAGTAGAAATAGGTATGCCGTGTTCAGTAAGTTTTACGTCAGGACGTCCAATTGTGTATTTATAAACTCCTTTATTCATTTCTGCCTTATACCCTAAAATGTCATCCAGCCTTTTTGTGTCTAATGTATTTTGAACAGTTTCGCTTGAAGCAGTGCCCTTTGACGGGTCTCCACCTCTTACTTCTTCCACTTTATTCAAAACAGCTCTTACTTTTTTTGCCATTATTTCTGTACTCCCAGAACCTCCCAAATGCATGTACATAATGTTTGGATGGTTTCTGACAAAGTGGTTGTGAATAGCAGTGCTTGTCAAACCTTGCTTTATAATCTCCTGCTGCACAGGTCCTAAATCAGTTTCAGTAACTACAACGTCTCCCATTACCATTACACCATCATTTGTAGGTGTAAAAGCGACCCAGCTACCTAATCCCATTGCAGGTATAATTTTAAACCCATCCACTTTCACATCCAAGTCGTTTTGTGGAATTGTAATTTTATACTCACCATTAACAGATTTCCCTTTGATACCCATGATTTTTTCGATTGCAGTAGTATCAATCGCTCTAAGGTTACTGCTGATTTCAGATTGTTTCTTTTGTGCAGGCGTCGTTTGGCAGATTGCATTAGTACCTATAAAAAGAAAAAGCAGTGTTAAATGCTTGGTTGTTTTCAATAATTGTTTCATGATGATTTATTTTAGTTCACGTAGCTTTATATGATAAAAATTTTGTGAGTTAGTTGAAAAACGCACCGAATTCCAAAGGGTTTACTGCTAACATTGTGCCTTGAATAATGAGTAGTGGTAAAAAATCAGGATTGTTTCAGCGGCTGACAGGCGAAGCATTCATGGATACCGTTGGATGCAATTAGCGCGTGAATAAAGAGCCTTAAGCGCGGGGTGGATCCCGAACTTGAATTGGGTTGACCTTTATTCCGAAAATTCTCAATAATGACCGTCTCAGTTTCGTTTTGACTAAAACTGCCCCTAAATCATCAAAAATGGCCAACGCAATTAAAAAAATATTTTAGGTAAGCCAGCCACCGGTAAAACCTGCCAGACGCAAGCCATTTAGGATAGGATGACTTTTTTTCATTTGATTCCAAATCAACCCTGATTTATAGTTTTCAATCATTAAAATGATCGGCCCCTGGTTTAAACCAAATTGATACGGTGAAAACCAAACATTTTGGTGAGTGCCTTTGACAGGAAAAGTAGGGTTAAAACTTGCATCAAAACCATATTCACCGTGTTTTTCGAAATCATGCCTTTCTATGGCATGGCGGATGGTGCTGAGAACAACCTTTGGTGCAAACGGAAGGGAAGCTGCAACTGCCCAGGGAGAAATGGTGCCGTCATCCGGCCCAAAGGGGATCCCTCTCGCCTTGTAATCAAAAAACTTTCTAGGAATACCGTTAACTATACGCTTACTAGGGCCCGGGCCATCACTTGCCGTAAACCCCCAACAATTTTCGTCATAGTGAGCGAAGCCCAAAGGGTTTTCTATTGCATATTGTTGCTGGACCAAGGTTGCACGCCGACTGTTTTC
>JBBQDY010000021.1:0-20500 GCA_038320155.1 Cytophagales bacterium | reverse complement strand
TTTTTGTAATCTTCTAAAACTGTCTTTACGGCTTCTTTTTCTTTTGGGGAAGTCCAAATCGGAATCCACCCTTCATTTGTTTGCAATTCAATCACCGCAGAACTTTCAATCGCAGGTTTTAGAATTTCAAAATATCGCAGGTGATCTGATTTGTTTCCATTTTCAAAAGTATGGCTTTCTCCTCCGCCAGCGGATTTCAGTCTAAGTCTTATCGGCCAATTCAAATTTATAGGTTCGAGGTAGATATAGGCCTCATCTTTCCCTGGATTGAGGATTAGGATTAACGCCAAGTTTGGATGCTCATCTTCATTGCTGAATGCCTTGTTCCGAAAAATTTGCATTCCTGCATCTTTTCTGAATTCTCGGTCATAATTAATCCCCCGAACATTGCTGAAATATATCCTTGCTGAATTACTCATCCGAAAGGTCTTGTCTTGACCAGTATTATTTGCTCTTCGGTCATTAAAAAATGAAAAGAAAACAACCAAAGCAATGGATACGATTCCAAATACTTTAATGATTTTTACAAGTTCGGGTGTAAGAATAGAATCCGATTTGATCGGCTTTGCCATGAATATTAGGAGAATTCCTTTTTTGTTTCTTCGAGCTTTTCAAGAAGTAAACTCCAGGCATTTTGAATATGTTTTTCGGTAACGTCAGTCTGTCCAATTACCCATCTAATGACATATTTCCCGTCCAGTTTTGTGTGGGAGAAAAAAGCAAGACCTGTGGCATTGACACTATTCATCCAACTCTCATTGAATCTGTTTGCTTTATCAGGTCCCATTTTTTCCGCAGAAAATCTGAAGCAAATGGTGTTGAAGACAACGGGAGCCAAAATTTCCAGTTCAGTATGAACCAAAATGAGCTTTTCGGCGCTTTTGGCCAAAGCAATATGATTTCTCAACTTTTGGCGAATTCCTTCCAAGCCATAAGATCTAATCACGAACCAGAGCTTCAACGCTCTGAATCTTCGTCCCAGTGGAATTCCCCAATCGCGGTAGTTATTGACCTCCTCGTCTAAACTAGTTTTAAGATACTCTGGCGTCATTGAGAACGTATTTACCAAATAGCGTGGTTCTTTGAGATACATGATGGTGCAATCAAAGTTGGTAAACATCCATTTGTGTGGATTAAAGACATAGCTGTCTGCTAATTCATGACCTTCGATCAATCTCTGGAATTCGGGCAGAAGAAGTGCTGTACCAGCAAAAGCCGCATCGATGTGGTGCCAAATATCAAATGAATGGCAGATTTCGGAAATTTCCCGAATGGGATCTACAGCAGTTGAACTAGTCGTACCTAATGCTGAAATCACACAAAGTGGTCGAAAGCCATTTTCTAAGTCTTCTCTGATTGCTTGCTCCAAAGCCTCCGGAATCATGGCAAAGTTTTTATCAACAGGAATACGGACCAAGTTAGCTACCCCAATTCCTGCAATTTTCAGAGCTTTATCAATGGAGGAGTGTACATGAGCCGAGGAATAAACTCGAAATACCTCACTCTTGGAAAAACCGTTTTCGTTGATCTCATAATTGGTCGCTTTCTCCCGGGCAGTCAGCAAAGCGCTAAGCGTTGCCGTACTTGCCGTATCATGGATGCAGCCCTTCCAGGACGAATTAATTCCTTTCGCATCCCGAAGCCAATCACAGACCCGTTCCTCAAGTTCTGTTGCAGCAGGAGAGGTAATCCAAGACATGCATTGTGCGCCCATTGTGGACATCAGCATCTCCGCAAGGATGGAAGGCTCAGAGTTATTCGCAGGGAAATAGGCAAAAAAAGCAGGATGTTGCCAATGTGTCATCCCAGGAACGATAATCTCCTTGAAATCCTCCATGATCTGATCAAAAGACTCACCTTTTTCAGGTGGATTAAGCGGAAGCTGGTTGATGATCTCTCGAGGAGCTACTCCGGGAGTAACTCGATAGTTTTCCCTTTGCTCCAAATAATCGGCCATCCAATCGACTAACTCATGTGCTCGTTGTCTGAATTCTGATTTTTCCATAATTTCTCAGTGAACGTAAGAGCCAGCATTGATGTCGATCGTCGCTCCCGTGGCATGATCTGCCAGTCCAGAACATAGTAAAGTGACCATCGGAGAGATATCCTCCGGCTTGGTCAGCTCAGAAAGCGCAATATCATTCAAAGCAAAATCTTCTCCGTATTCCGACAGAATCTCCTCAGCCATATCCGTTCGAGTAAATCCTGGAGCAATCAAAAATGCTTTTATTCCTTGTTTGCCATAGTGCCGAGCAATCGTACGCGTGATGCTTACAATAGCCCCTTTGGAGGCTGCATAGGCAATGTAATCTGTCGTGTCTCCTCTAAATGCTGCTCTTGAAGAAATATTGATGATTCTTCCTTGTTGATTTTGGAGCGCTTGATCAACAAATTCCTTGCAAAGGATTGCTAGGGCAGTAGTATTAACGGCGAGTGTTTCGTCCCAGATTTGAACCCATTCTTTGGTTTCCAAGGTATCAGGTGCTGATTTTGCGATTCCCGCATTGTTAACCAAAGATGTAATAGGTCCATATTTAGCTACTAATCTTGGGATGTAACCCACCACCTCTTCGGTGTTTGAAAGATCACAAGGCTCAATAAATGCTGGATTTACAAGTTCATTGAGAAGCGATTCAGCTTCCTTTATATTCTTATTAAAATGAATAATGACGGTGGCTCCAGAATCTGAAAGTTGTTTTGCAATCGCTCTCCCGATGCCCCTAGAAGCACCAGTAACAATAATTATCTGATTTTTTAAGGAAATATTCATTCGTAAATAGAATTAGATTGAGTTTTGGGCAGTAAATCATGAAAGGTTCAAAGTGGTTGTTTTGCACATTTAATACCTCGATTTTAAAGTTTAACCTGCTGTAAGTTTGGTAATTGGACATGTGCCAAATGATGCATTCCATGCCAAGCATACATTAAGGCAACTTCTGCTAAGGTTTGGCTTCGCTGTTTTTCAGGGTGGAAATAAGTTTTACGAAAATCAGCTTCGGTCATTGCGGAAAGGAGAACTCCCCACTTTTCATGAACAGCTTTAATGATCGCCATGGAAGACTCAATTCCCATTACTGCGTCAGGTAAATTTGCCCATGCAGCCTCATCATAAGCCTTGACGGTGGGATTTTCTTCCGTCAGAGCCAGTTTAAAACGAAAAAAGGCATTCATATGGCTATCTGCGAGATGGTGGATGACTTGCTTGATCTTCCAGCCTCCAGGTCTATAAGGAGTATCTAGGTAAGCTTTGTCTTTTCCTACCAAAGCAGTTTCCAAATAGCTTGAGAATTTAATAAGGTAGGAGACTGCTTCTTGAATTTGAGCTGAATCGATTGATTCAGGTACAACAAATCGCCCAATGGGAAATTTTAAGTGTTCGATGTCTATCATAATTTTATTTGCCTCCGGCTGCTAAAGTGACCAAATCTACAGTTTTTGCCTTATTTGCCAATAAGACATTTGCGCAAGCACACATCGTGGCTCCCGTGGTCAGCACATCATCTACTAGCATAATGTGATGACTCGCCACAGAAATCAACGGAGAATTTTGGAAAACCTCCTCTACATTCGACATCCGCTCCAATCTGGTTTTATTGGTTTGCGTTTCGGTAAACTTTTTCCGTTCCAATGCATTTTCAAGTGGAATAGAAAGTGCTTCGCTTAAGCCTAAACCGAATTTTTCACTTTGATTGTATCCTCGTCGCTTGAGCTTCAGTGGATGTAGTGGGACCGGAACAATCATTGTCCAATCCAGAAGACATTTATTTTCAATCAATAATCTCCCATAAAGAATTCCAAGCTCATGGGCGAGTTGTGGCTTGTTTTTGTATTTCAACTTATGCAAGATTTTTTGACTTTTACCTTCTTTGGTAAATTTCAAATAAGCCATAGCTTTTCCTATTTCACTTAAGCCTCTTATTTTGTCAGTAAGATCATTGTCCGTAGCTCGGAGATGATAACTTGTAACAGGAAGAGTTCCAACACAAATAGAGCACAGGGAGTTTTCTCCATCAAAAAGTGTCCGTGCGCAGAGCTCACAGTTTCGAGGAAAAATTAAATCCAAAAAATCTTTGACAAAAAATAAACGCATCGCTAAAATGCCTTGTTGTAAACTCCTACGGATATATTCATGGTATATTTGTGTCCCTTTATTTCCTAAACTGTTAATTTAATGAATCTTATAGAAGAATTCAATGACTATCGTAGCAAAATGAATGATAGTATCATGGCTGCTGATAATAAAGTCATAAAGCGTTTTTTCAACCTTGATACCAATGCCTATGCGCCTGGAGAAATAGATGTCAAAACAAAAGAAATGATCGGATTAGCTTGTTCTATGGTTTTGAGGTGTGATGACTGCATCAAATATCATTTGGGGAAATGCCATGAGGTAAATCTCTCAAAAGCTGAAATATTTGAGGTTTTCTCAATTGCGACACTTATTGGTGGATCAATCGTGATTCCACATTTAAGGCGAGCGACGGAGTATTGGGAAGAATTGGAAAAGCAAGCTTAATATGAAAAGGGATTTAGAGCTAGAGAAGCGTTGGTCGAAACTGCTGGAAGGATTAAAAGAAACCATCGGAAAAAAACCTGCGGACTTAAATGGCGTTCTCTTTCTTATAGGTGTTCAAGAGCTCGGCCAAGGCACCAAAGTATTTAGCAAAGAACAGAAGCAGGACTTGATACACATTGCCATTTGTAAGGTCTTGAGTTTTGCTGGATTTTATGTAATTGATTTTGTGGATCAAGATGGTTGGCCTCATTGGAAATTAATCAAAGAACTTCCAAGCTTTGACATCCTTGAGCAGGAAAAGCTTCTGAAAATCCAAGTTTTAGAATACTTTGAAAAAGAATATCAAATTGAAATCAACTAATCAGTGAAAATCATATCCTATAACGTCAACGGAATTCGCGCAGCAATGAACAAAGGGTTCGTAGATTGGCTGATATCCGAAAACCCAGATATCATTGGTTTACAGGAGGTTAAGGCAGATTTATCTCAAATAAACCCTACTATTTTTGAAGATTTAGGTTATGAAATCTATTGGTATCCAGCAGTTAAAAAGGGCTACAGCGGAGTAGCTATTTTGACTAAGATTAAACCAACATCAGTTAAATACGGGATGGACTTATCCAAATACGACGATGAAGGAAGAATGATTCAAGCCGATTTTGATGGATTTAGCTTTATCTCGGCTTACTTCCCATCCGGTACTACTGGTGATATCCGCCAAATGTTAAAATATGAGTTTCTCGATGATGTTTTCTGGTATATTCAGGATTTGAGAAAAGAAAATCCAAAACTCATCTTGAGTGGTGATTATAACATTTGCCATAAGCCGATCGATATTCATAATCCAGTATCCAATAAAAACAGCTCTGGGTTTTTACCCGAAGAGCGAGCTTGGATGGATAAGTTTACAGGGTCTGGATTTATAGATAGTTTTCGGAATTTCAATTCAAATCCAAATAATTACACTTGGTGGAGTTATAGAGCTGGTTCTCGCGGTAAGAACTTGGGCTGGCGAATTGATTATCATATGGTGACCAATGAATTGCAGGATAAACTGAAAAGCTCAGTAATTTTACCTAATGTGGTACATTCGGATCACTGCCCGATTGTTTTAGAATTAAACTAGGAATTCGACAGTAAGAACATAGTCTTTGAACAAAATCAAAATGAAAACCATAAAAATTTCGATTCCTTCTCTAATTGAGAATATTAAAATTATTGAAAGCTTCATCGATAATGCTAAAGAAAGCTTTGAAATTAATGATGATATATATGGTAACATTATGATATCTGTGACCGAATGTATCAGCAATGCCATTATACATGGCAATCAGAACAACAAAGAAAAGCTAGTACACTTAGAGCTTGCAGTAGAAAATAATATTTTAAAGTTTACAATTGAAGACGAAGGAACCGGATTTGATCAAACCGAATTGAAAGATCCTACTGCCCCAGAAAACATAGAGAAAACTGGCGGTCGTGGAATCTTTCTAATCAAGCATTTAAGTGACGATGTAAAATTTGAAGAAAATGGTAAGAAAACCATTCTGTCATTCTACATGAATTAACAATGGCTATTTATTTCTTCACTGAGGAAACTCAATTTAAACTTCCAGAAAAACAAAAGCGGAAAACATGGCTGAAAGAATTAGCCAAGAATGAATCTTTTAAGATCTCGGAATTGAATTACATTTTCTGCTCAGATGAGTATCTACATCAAATGAATCTCGATTATCTAGAACACGACACACTCACCGATATCATAACTTTTGATAACTCTGAAAAAGAAGAAGAACTGGCTGGAGACATTTTCATAAGTATTGATCGTGTAAATGAAAACGCAAAAGAACACAGTATTGATCAATCCACAGAATTAAGTAGAGTAATTAGCCATGGCCTTTTTCACTTGCTCGGCTATAAAGACAAGAAGAAAGTTGAGGCCGATCTAATGCGAGCAAAGGAAGAAATTGCTATAAAATTATTTAGTGAAATGTAAAAGTTCCACGTGAAACAATCTAATAAAACAGATTTCTAAATCACGTTTCACGTGAAACACTTAAGAAAGAACACCATGTTTCCAATATATGATGTCATAGTGGTAGGGGCGGGACATGCCGGTTGCGAAGCGGCGCATGCTGCTGCAAAGATGGGTTCCAAAGTGCTTCTCTGCACTATGAATATGAATACAATCGCCCAAATGTCATGTAATCCTGCAATGGGAGGGGTGGCAAAAGGTCAAATTGTTCGAGAAATAGATGCCCTTGGAGGAATGTCTGGAATCATCTCGGACAAATCAATGATCCAGTTCAGAATGCTAAACAGATCCAAAGGTCCAGCAATGTGGTCACCACGAAGCCAAAACGATCGAATGAAATTTGCTGAAGAGTGGAGATTAGCTTTAGAGCAGACTCCAAATGTGGATTTTTGGCAAGAAATGATAGCTGGAATTACTACACATCAAGGCAGGATTACTGGTATCAAAACAGGGATTGGAATTGAGATTCAATCAAAATCAGTTGTCCTGACAAACGGCACATTCCTAAATGGTATTATACATATTGGTGAAAAACAACTAGGAGGAGGGAGGACCGGGGAATCAGCATCAAAAGGTATAACAGAACAACTGATTGGCTTGGGCTTCGAGGCTGGTCGGATGAAAACTGGAACACCTCCAAGAGTAGATGGCAGAAGCTTGGATTATAGTAAAATGGAGGTCCAATACGGAGATGAAAATCCGGAGAAGTTCAGCTATTCCGACTCAGCAAAACCCTTAACAGAGCAGCGGACTTGCTGGATCACATATACTAATAAAGATGTTCACTCCACTTTAGAGGAGGGTTTTGATCGGTCACCGATGTTCAATGGGAGAATTCAGGGACTTGGGCCCCGGTATTGTCCTTCCATAGAGGATAAGATTAATCGATTTGCTGAACGTGATCGCCATCAGATCTTTGTAGAACCTGAAGGATGGAATACTGTTGAAATGTATATCAATGGCTTTTCAACTTCTTTACCTGAGGATATTCAATATAAAGCTATGAGGAAAATAGCAGGCTTTGAAAATGCAAAAATGTTTCGGCCTGGATACGCAATAGAGTATGATTACTTTCCTCCAACACAGCTCAAACTGACATTGGAAACTCAGCAGATTGAAAACCTATATTTCGCAGGACAAATAAATGGCACTACAGGTTACGAAGAAGCAGCATCACAAGGTTTAATCGCTGGTATAAATGCTTCGTTGAAAACTCAAGAAAAAGAACCATTCCTTCTCAAGCGTTCAGATGCTTATATCGGTGTTTTAATAGATGACTTAATCAACAAAGGTACCGATGAGCCTTATCGGATGTTTACTTCAAGAGCGGAGTTTCGACTGCTACTTAGACAGGATAATGCTGACCTTCGGCTTACACCAATGGGGCATAAGATTGGATTAGCTGATGAAGAACGTCTTCAGAAAGTCAATCACAAGAGAGAAGAAACTGCAAAGCTGATCAATGATCTTAAACAGAAGAAAGCAGATCCTATTCAAGTTAATTTAGGGTTAGAAGCTATGGATTCCGCAGCAATAAAAGAAAAGGTGTCATTAGAAAAACTTCTGAAAAGACCACAAATTGGAATTCAAGAATTAATTAAAATTGATCCAGAAAATGCTGATTATTTTAAGAAATACTCCAAAGATGTTTTAGAGCAAGCTGAAATTCAGATCAAATACGATAGCTATATCGAGAAAGAACAACAAATGGTTGAAAAAATCAGCAACATGGAAAATTATAAAATTCCTATCCAATTCGATTATAAAGCTATCACAGCACTCTCTGCCGAGGGAAAACAAAAGCTAAGTAAAATAAGACCAGAAACGTTAGGACAGGCATCACGAATCAGTGGAGTTTCACCGGCCGACTTGTCAATTATCACTGTATACCTTGGACGATAAGACCACCGAAAGACTTTCCAAATGCCCACTATGCAAAAGTGGGCTTTTTCTCAATGCGCTAGAGGTTAAGGATCATGCTGTAAGTAAGGAAACATTCATTGTGTGTAAATGCACGAACTGCAAAATTCAATTTACCAATCCACGGCCCAAAGCTGATCGAATAAGCAAATACTATGATTTTCCTGAATATTATTCGCACGATGATTCCGGAAAGAATCTTACACAGCTACTTTATCAAACCATTAGAAAAATAGCAATCAAAAGAAAAGTAGCTTTAATAAACACTTTGGTACAGAAAAAAGGGGATCTACTGGACTATGGATGTGGAACGGGTGAATTCCTTAATCGAGCAAAAATTGAGGGCTGGAATGTTTCAGGTTTTGAACCTAATGAAAAAGCCAGAAAATTAGCCTCAATAAAAATCTCAGAAAAAATCCACTCAGAATTAGATAATTTTGACTCCAGTCAAAGCTTTGATGTGATTACCCTTTTTCATGTTTTGGAACATATTCACAAGTTAAGAAAAACTGTAAAAATCCTGTTAAGGTCCTTAAAATCAGATGGTTACCTACTAATAGCGATTCCAAACCCCGAAAGTTTGGACGCACAAAAATATGGTGATAAGTGGGCAGGCTGGGATGTTCCAAGGCACCTTTACCATTTTAATTCAGAAGCCATGGAATCCTTCGAAGAAGCCTTTGAATTAGAGTTGGTAGATTTGAAAAAAATGTCTTTTGATAGTTATTATGTATCCTTGCTTTCAGAAGCTTATAAAAATCCTAAGGCATCCAAATTATTTAATTATTGGAATGCAGTTTGGTCAGGATTTAAATCAAACAAAGCAGCCAAAGGCAAAGCAGGTAATTACTCAAGCAACATTTATTTATTCAAAAAGAAGTAAAGTGAGAAATCTAATTTTAGTCCTTTTATTTCTTATGTCTGCATGTGCCAAACAAAGCACCCCAATGGGCGGTCCTAGGGATCTTGAGCCGCCCAAAATAATCAGCATGTATCCCGAAGATAAAAGCTTAAATATCAAACCCACAGCGATAAGGCTCCAATTTAATGAATACATTAAGCTGGATAATGCTACCAAAAATATTATCATAACCCCAAGGGTAAAAAAAGATGAGTTAATCATTACCGCGTTGAAGAACACAGTAACCATCGAACTAAACCAAGAATTAGAGGATAGTACTACTTACGTTTTCAATTTTCAGAAATCTATCCAAGATCTATCCGAGGGTAATTCTGCCGATAACTTGAAATTAGTCTTTTCCACAGGCCCAAGTATCGATAGCCTAGAACTATCAGGGAGGGTAAATTCCTATTTTCCAGATGCACAAGCACCTTTCGATGATATCCTGGTTGGCTTATACGAAGCAAATGATACCACAGACTTATTTACTGCAACACCTTATTATATATCACAGGCAGATAGCCTCGGTAATTTTACAATAAGCAATATTAAGCAAGGAAAATACAGAGCCTATTCATGGAAAGATGATAACAATACACTAAAAGCAGAATACAAATCTGAATTATTCGACTTCTTTCCCGACACGTTAAGCATTAATGAAAATATATCAGGAGTCGTTTTCAATTTGGCCAAAGGTGATCAAACTCCCATTCGATTATTGCGCTCATCTACTTCTGGCGCAGCCTATGACCTCATACTCAACAAAAATCCAGTAGAGGTAAAACTAGAATCTGAAAACTTAGGGAAAACTATCTTCTACACCGAAGCAGATAAGCGTATTCGACTCTATTCCAAAAACTCCGAAGTCGACAGCATCTCAACGAAGATTATCCTCGCAGATTCTGTTGGAAATAGTCTTGATTCATTAGTATGGACAAAATTTGAATCTTCCGATCGCAAAAAAGAAGAGCTAACCGTTCAGGCAAATTCAGGCAAAAGCTTTTACCAAAAACTTCAAATTGAGCTTAAATTCAATAAACCTGTTCTAAATGTGAATACAGATTCTCTCTATCTCTCCTTTGATACAGCGTCAATAATCCCAATCAGACGTGAGATGATGTACTTTGAAGACTCATCAAGAAGAGATAAGCTATTTATCAATTTAACCATACCAGATTCGATCCCGCAGGAGATTTTTACTTTAAATACAAAAGATTCAACATTTCAGGATATCGAAAATATATTCAATAAAGACGCGCTTAAAGCAAATTATAAAAAGCTTAAACGAGAAACCTTAGCTGACGAAATCTCAGGCACAATTGTAGGAACTCCAGGCCCCTACATCGTACAGTTAATTAGTAAAAATGAGGTCAGAAAGGAGCAATACGTCCAAACAGGCAATACATTTACTTTTTCACTTGTAGAAGCAGGAGAGTATCAGATTAGAGTAATAGCTGACCGAAACAAGAATAAAAGATGGGACCCTGGAAACTTTGCTCAAAAGAGGCTCGCAGAACAGGTATTTTACTTCGAGGACGAAGACAAAAGTAGAGACATCACCATCAGAGCAGGATGGACTGTGCCTTCTCAACAGATCAACGCTACTCCTCAAACAGGCATAAAGCAAGAAAAAGATTGAGTGGATAAGTGGCTAAAAAGCTGTGGATAAGTATCACTGATCTATCGAGAAAATAGCACTTACAAACATTTCAAATAGGGTATTAATCCGATAAGATAAAATATGGGGATAACAGATCACTTATCCACCAGCTAGATTAAGCTAATCCACAGCATCTTTCTTAACACCCCCCTATCTTCGATTAATCCACCATTGTTTCCCAAATCAACTTGATGGCAGGCCTTCAAGGAGTTAGATGTGGATAAGAAAAGTATAACCTGTTAGTAGGTGTCTAATAGGTATGGCTATCAAGTTGAAAAGATAATTTCTAAAAGTTCTCAACAAATCCACAGGCTTAATAACCTTAAAGAGATTTTTTTAAAAATAATTTATTTCAACTACTATAAGAAAAGAGCTGTGGATAAACCATTGTTTTAGAAACTTGATTTTGGTAATATTAGGTATTAACCCAAAATACTTACCCATGGAATTAACCCGATTATTTGATCTCATACCTTATCAAATAGCCAATTTTGATAAAGAAATTGCGCTAGCAAAAAAGGAGAATGGATCTTGGACTACTTTTTCTTCCAGAAAAGTTAAGGAGCTCGTAGATCAGTTGAGCTTAGCCTTTTTAAATTCTGAAGTTCAAACTGGAGACAAAGTGGCGCTAATATCTAATAATTGTCCTGAATGGAATTTCGTTGATCTTGCTTTGCAGCAAATAGGTGCTATTTCTGTTCCGATGTACCCTACCATCACTTCTGCTGATTATGAATATATATTTGAACATGCTTCTGTAAAAATGATTTTTGTTGGAGATCAGACCATTTACGACAAAGCAAAAGTTGTATCCGGTGATCGATCCATAGTTTCATTTGATGATATAGAAGGTGCTATTCGATTCAATGACTTTTTAGAGAAAGGTGATAGTTCAGATTTGATGGATCTGGAAAAGGCTAAGGCATCCGTAAAACCAGAAGATCTCTTCACTATAATCTACACGAGTGGGACAACAGGTAGGCCGAAAGGAGTCATGCTCACACATCATAATGTGCTTTCAAATGTGCTTCAGGTTGGTAAAATTTTCACTCCTGACAAAGGCACTTCTCGGGTCTTGAGTTTCTTGCCGCTTTGCCATATCTATGAACGATCTGCTTCTTTTGCTTATTTGATCATGGGGTATTCAGTATACTATGCAGAAAGTATGGAAACGATTGGAGATAACCTCAAGGAAGTAAAACCCCATATTTTCAACACAGTACCAAGATTACTGGAAAAAATCTATGATAAGATTGTAGCTAAGGGCTATGAATTAACTGGGGTAAAAAAGAACCTATTCTTCTGGGCATTAAATCTTGGGTTAAAATACGATCCAGGAAAGTCAATGGGAGCTTGGTATGATTTCCAATTGAAATTAGCCAATAAGGTAATTTTCAGTAAATGGAGAGAAGCGCTCGGAGGAGAAGTACTACAAATTAACTCTGGTGCTTCAGCATTGCAGCCAAGATTATCTCGGGTTTTTTGGGCAGCAGGAATAAAAGTCTGCGAGGGTTATGGATTGACCGAAACGTCCCCGGTCGTTTCTGCCTCTATTTGTAATTTTGAAGAAATCAGAATCGGTTGGGTTGGAAAATTAATTCAAGATATCGAAGTAAAAATAGCTTCCGATGGAGAGATCCTAGTCAAAGGACCCAATGTGATGCTAGGATATTATAGAGAGCCTGAGCAGACTGCTGAAGCTTTAAAAGATGGCTGGTTCCATACCGGCGACATTGGCGAGCTGGATGGACGATATTTGAGGATTACCGATCGAAAGAAGGAAATGTTTAAAACCTCAGGCGGCAAATATGTGGCTCCACAGGTCATGGAAAATAAATTTAAGGAGTCAACCTTAATCGATCAACTTGCGGTCATTGGAGAAAATAGAAATTTCCCAGCCGCATTGATTGTACCTAATTTTGATGCGCTCAAGGATTATTGCAAGCACAAAGCAATTCCGTATACCAGCGACGCTGAGATGATTTCTAAACCTGAAATCATTGAGAAATATGATCGTGAAATAGAAACTACCAATAAGTTTTTTGCAAAATGGGAGCAAGTGAAGCGTTATAAGCTACTCGGAAAATCATGGGGTATCGAAACCGGCGAGCTGACTCCGACTATGAAACTCAAACGAAAAGTGATTCATCAAAAATATGAGTCGGAAATTGAAGCAATCTATAAACCATAAGAAAGCTGAATCAACGAGAAACTAGGGACTAATTTATTTTGATTAGGATCAAAAAGAAGTAGTTTATTCTGAATTTCTCGAAATATCTTCAATTTATTCTGAATGCTCTCTTATCCATTGACTTTGGAAGGAGAGTATTTTGTTTTTGGCACTTATCCAATTTTAAATTTGTGATGCATGCATAACTTTTTTTGGATTTAGTATGCATGCATACAATATTTTTTTTAAATTAGTCTCCTTAAAATCTGATGATTATCACGTAATGAAGCGGGAAGAAACAGTCGATTACCACATCAAAAGCTCATGGCATGCCATCTCACGCATGTACAATCAGCAAGCAGCGCTTGAGGATTTTACCACAGCCATAGGTTTTGTGCTGATCAACATCAATTCGAAAGAAGGTACCCCAGCTACCAAAATCGCTCCTCAAATAGGATTGGAAACCAGAAGCCTCACGCGAATGCTGAAGACCATGGAAGAAAAGGGATTGATTTTCAAAAAACCTGACTTAGTGGATAAAAGATCAGTTCGAATTTATCTTACCGAAGAAGGAAAGCGAAAAAAGGAAATCTCGGTAACGACAATCCGTGAGTTTAACGAGCAGATCAGAGCCGTGGTAGCCCAAGAAGAATTGGATGTATTTTTTTCCGTATTCGAAAAGATCCAAGGCGTAATCGATCAGGTTCAATCTGAGAAAGAGATTGACTTACAAAAAGCAATAATTGAATTTTAAATAAAAGGCAACCAGCCATAGACTACCAAAACCCAAAAAAATGAAAAGAACCATTAAAAAAGTAGCCGTTTTAGGTTCAGGAGTAATGGGATCCAGAATAGCCTGTCATTTCGCCAATATCGGCGTGCAGGTACTTTTATTGGATATTGTTCCATTTGAGCTGACCGAACAAGAGCAAAAGAAAGGACTGACAAAAGAAAGTCCATTGGTGCGAAATAGGATTGTGGAGACAGCGCTGCAAACCACCTTGAAAACAAATCCATCAGCGATTTATGATAAGGCTTTCGCAAGTAGGATTACTACCGGAAATTTTGATGATGATCTACCGAAAATAAAGGATTATGATTGGGTGATCGAAGTGGTCGTAGAGCGATTGGATATCAAACAGCAGCTTTTCGAAAAAGTAGAAAAATATCGAAAGCCAGGTACTTTAATTACTTCAAACACTTCAGGAATTCCGATGCACATGATGTCTGAAGGAAGAAGCGAAGATTTTCAGGTTAATTTCGCAGGGACCCACTTTTTCAATCCTCCAAGATATTTGAGATTACTGGAAATTATCCCAGGGCCAAAGACTGATCCTGAGATCATTGACTTTTTGATGGATTATGGCGACAAATTCCTAGGTAAAGAGACCGTGCTTTGTAAAGATACTCCTGCATTTATAGCGAATAGAATCGGAGTTTATGCGATTATTTCGGGGATGCATACGATTGAAAAAATGGGCTTTGGAGTTTCCGAAGTCGATAAATTGACAGGTCCAGTGATCGGAAGAGCGAAGTCGGCGACTTTCCGCACTATGGATGTGGTCGGATTGGATACCACGGTGAACGTTGCCAACAACCTATACAAAGCTTTGCCTCACGATGAATCACGAGACAAGTTTAAGCTACCAAAAATTGTCGAAGTCCTTTATAACAATAAGTGGTTTGGAGACAAGACCGGTCAAGGCTATTTCAAAATGATCCGTCATCAGGATGGAACCAAAGAATTGAAAGAACTTGACTTTAATACCTATGAGTACAAGGCTGTAGAAAAACCAAAATTTAAGGCACTTGAAGCTGCAAAGGAAATTGACGACTTGAAAAAGCGAATCAAATTCCTGGTCAACTTCGATGACCGAGCTGGGGAATTTTACAGAGCATCTTTCTATGATTTGTTTAAATATTGTTCGCACCGAATCCCAGAAATCTCTGATGAACTCTATCGTATCGACCAGGCTGTAAGTGCTGGATTTGGATGGGAACTTGGACCATTTGAGACTTGGGATGCCTTGGGCGTACGTGAGACTGTGACTAATATGGAAGCTGCAGGAGAGCCTGCGGCAAAATGGGTTCATGAAATGCTTGATGCCGGGCATGAGACATTTTACAAAGTGGACGGAGGCAAAAAGCTTTACTATGATATCCAAAGCAAGTCATTTGTAGAAATCCCTGGAATCGAAGATTTCATCATTTTGGATACGTTGAAAGCTGCAGGAAAGAAAATATGGGGTAATGCCGGAGCTTCTGTCTATGACCTGGGTGATGAGGTGATCGGATTGGAATTTCACTCAAAGATGAACTCGATGGGTCAAGAAGTTATCGAAGGAATCAACACCGCGATCGGTATGGCTGAAAAATCCTACAAAGGACTGGTCATTGGAAACGAGGGAGGAAACTTCTCAGCAGGCGCCAATTTGGCGATGCTATTCATGTTTGCAGGTGATCAGGAGTATGATGAGATCAATATGATGATCGCTCAATTTCAGAATACCATGTTGCGTGCTCGCTTTTCATCCATTCCAGTAGTTGTTGCTCCGCACAATATGGCTTTGGGAGGCGGCTGCGAATTGTCACTCCATTCAGACCATATTCAAGCTCACGCCGAATTATATATGGGGTTGGTTGAAGTTGGTGTTGGGTTAATTCCCGCCGGTGGTGGAACGAAGGAAATGACCCTCAGATTTTCCAATAGATTAATTGATGGAGATGTTGAAGTAAATCAACTTCAAGAATACTTCATGAATATCGCAACTGCCAAAGTATCCACTTCAGCAGCCGAGGCAAAAGCCCTGGGTTATTTGAGAAGAGATGATGGCATCACCATAAATAGAAAGCGCCAGTTAGCTGATGCGAAAGCCAAAGTGCTGGAACTGTACGATGCAGGTTATACTCAGCCAATCCCTCAGACCAATATCAAAGTTTTAGGAAAATCCTCTTTGGCACTATTCGAAGCAGGAATAACCGGAATGCGTTATGGAGCATATATTTCAGAGCATGACGCTTTGATCGCTAAGAAATTGGCCTGGATAATGTCTGGAGGAGACCTTTCTTCACCGACTTTGGTATCAGAGCAATATTTATTGGATCTCGAGCGTGAGGCCTTCTTGAGCTTGACTGGAGAAAAGAAAACGCTGGAACGGATTCATAGCATTTTGTTCAAGGGCAAACCGCTTAGAAACTAGTAAAAAGTATCAAGATGGAAGTATCAAGATGCTAGACTATAGTATCAAGTAGTAAGACATAAGTATCGGGTAAATTAAGAAGAGAAAAAGTATTAAGATTTAACATTTCTAACTATGCACAATTTCAAAGAACTCAAAGTATGGCAGAAGGCAGTTGATTTTGCTGTGAAAATCTATCACGTCACTAAGGCATTTCCAAACGAAGAAAAGTATGGTCTAATTTCTCAAATGAGAAGAGCTGGTGTTTCAATACCTTCAAATATTTCGGAGGGTTGTGCTAAAACTTCAGGAAAATCCTTTGTGAACTCTTTAGAAATTAGTCTGGGTGAAAGTTTTGAACTGGAAACTCAAATGATCATTTCAGAACGAGTAGGTATTCTTGATTCTAAGACGGCTAGAGAATTGGAAATCGATCTCACTGAAGTCCAACGCATGATTATTGGTCTAAAAACATCAATTGAGTCAAAGTCTTGATACTAATATCTTGATGCTTGATATTAAATACTTGGTACTTGATACTAAGTACTTGATACTCAAATAACATCCCAAATAACTAATAAACAAAAAAATCAATGGAAGCATATATAGTAAATGGATATCGATCAGCAGTAGGCAAATCAAAAAAAGGGGGCTTTAGATTCTATCGCCCTGATGATTTGGCGGCTGATGTGATCAAGCATTTAATGGCAAATACTCCAGGATTAGAGACCAAAATGGTTGATGATCTTATTGTAGGAAACGCTGTTCCCGAGGCGGAACAAGGCATGCAGATGGGTCGAATGATTTCACTTTTAGCCCTTGGAGTGGATAATCCAGGATTCATCATTAACCGTTATTGCGGATCTGGTCTGGAAGCAATTGCTTTGGCTGTAGGTAAAATCAAAGCAGGAATGGCAGATTGCATCATTGCAGGAGGTACAGAATCCATGTCTTTAGTCCCAATGATGGGGTACAAAACAGCACTGAATTGGAAGATCGCCAAAGATCATCCTTCCTATTACCTCAGCATGGGAATAACCGCAGAGGAATTGGCGAAAGAATATGAAATCACCCGAGAGGAAGCAGATGCATTCTCTGTAAAATCTCATGAGAAAGCTTTGGCAGCAATCGCAGCAGGGAAATTCAAAGATGAGATTGTGCCGGTAGAAGTGGAAGAAACCTACCTCGATGAAAAAGGAAAGAAAAAGACGCGGAAATACATTGTGGACACAGATGAAGGGCCTCGCCCAGGTACAACCATGGAAGCATTGGCGGCACTTCGACCAGCTTTCAAAAACGGAGGTCAAGTGACAGCGGGTAATTCCTCGCAGACTTCTGATGGAGCCGCTTTTGTAGTAGTGATGTCAGAGCGTATGGTGAAGGAATTAAACTTAGAGCCAATAGCAAGAATGATGTCCTATAGTGTCGCTGGCGTAGATCCTCGAATCATGGGAATTGGACCAAAAGTAGCAGTGCCAAAAGCATTGAAGCAGGCAGGCTTGACGCTGAATGATATCGACCTGATCGAATTAAATGAGGCATTTGCTGCGCAGGGACTTTCAGTAATGAAAGCGCTGGACATGAATCCTGATATAGTCAATGTCAACGGTGGAGCAGTGGCATTAGGACACCCGCTGGGTTGCACTGGAGCAAAATTGTCGGTTCAGATTTTCAACGAACTGAGAAGACAAAATAAGAAATACGGAATGGTCACTGCCTGTGTAGGTGGAGGTCAGGGGGTGGCAGGAGTATACGAACTGCTCAAATAGGAGTCCCTCCAAACTTCATCATTCGAAATTCAGGGTTCGATATTCGACATTTTGAAGTTTCAAATATTTTCAATATCGAATGATGAATGTCGAACAACGAATAATGAAAAAAATAAGACGATAAACACAACAACACAATGGCAACGCTAACAAAATCAACACAAGGAGGAGAATACCTCATCAAGGATGTCCATTCAAGTGACATCTTTATCCCAGAACAATTCACTGAAGAGCAGCGAATGATGGCCCAGGCATGTCAGGACTTTATCGATACGGAGATCACTCCAAATATCGAGGAGATCGACAGCATGAAGAACCCGGACTTAGTTCCTTCCATTTTCAAAAAGGCTGGTGACCTAGGTCTACTGGGAATCACCGTCCCTGAGCAATATGGTGGAATGGGGATGAGCTTCAATACCTCGATGTTGATTGCCGATATCATCGGAGCTGCAGGTTCTTTTTCCACCACCTACGGAGCTCACACCGGAATAGGTACACTACCGATTTTATATTATGGAAATGAAGACCAAAAGTCCAAATATCTTCCAAAGTTAGCTACAGGTGAATGGGCTGCATGTTATTGCTTGACTGAGCCAGATGCTGGATCGGATGCCAATAGCGGAAAGACCAAAGCAACCTTGTCAGCAGATGGCAAGACCTACATGCTCAATGGCCAGAAGATGTGGATCTCCAACGCTGGCTTTGCAGATATCTTCATCGTTTTTGCCAAAATCGAAGATGATAAAAACTTGACCGCGTTTATCGTAGAGAAATCCTTCGGTGGAATCACGATGAATGAAGAAGAGAAAAAGATGGGAATCAAAGGATCATCTACCCGTCAGGTGTTTTTTAACGATTGTCCAGTACCGGTGGAGAACATGCTTTCTGACCGTCAAAACGGTTTTAAAATCGCAGTAAATATTTTGAATATCGGACGTGTGAAGTTGGGCGCCGGTGTACTTGGTGGAGTTCGAACAGTAACTACACTTGCGACCCAGTATTCTACCGATCGAAAGCAGTTTGGTGTAAGCATCAATACTTTCGGTGCTGTGAAAGCTAAACTGGCTGAAATGGCCACCCGAACTTTTGTGACTGAATCACTTTGCTACCGTGCAGGTCAGGATATTGAAGATCAAATCAATTCCTTGATCGAAGGAGGGATGGATGAGTCTGAAGCCAAACTTAAGGGAGTGGAAGCATTTGCAATTGAGTGTGCGATTGCTAAAATCCATGGTTCGGAAGTATTGGATTATGTGGTAGATCAGGGTGTCCAGGTATATGGAGGAATGGGATATTCTGCAGACGCACCAATGGAAAGAGCTTATCGCGATGCCCGGATCTCCCGAATCTATGAAGGCACCAATGAAATTAACAGAATGCTTATGGTTGGAATGCTGCTTAAGCGTGCGATGAAGGGTGAAATCAACCTTTTCGGACCAGCGATGGCTGTTTCTGCAGAATTAACTGGAGTTCCATCATTCGAAACAGTGGATACTTCTGAGCTATTTGCTTATGAGAAAGACGTCCTCAAGAAGCTTAAGAAAGTATTCCTAATGGTAGGAGGAAAAGCAGCCATGGCGCTTCAGGATAAAATTGAGGATGAGCAGGAAGTAATGATGAACTTGGCTGACGTGATGATTGAAATCTACGCTGTGGAATCTGCACTTCTTCGTGCCGAAAAGCTGGTAGGAATGAAAGGAGAGGCAGCTTGTCAGAACCAGATTGCGATGGCACAGATCTACCTTTCTGAGGCAGTTGATAAGATTGCTGTAGCGGCAAAAGAGGCTATCGGTAGCTTTACCAAAGGCGATGAGCAGAAAGTGATGCTCATGGGTTTAAAGCGATACACGAAAGCTGATTTGATAGATACCAAGACGCTAAGAAGACAAATTGCTGATTACATGATTGAGCAGGGTAAATACCCTTTCTAAAATTATAGGTAGACGGAGCAACGAAGGCCTCTCTGCACGAAAGTGTAGGGAGGCTTTTTTATGTAAAAAGATGTAACTTATTTCCCACATAAAATCCTGAAAGTCAAGACCTAAGAACTAAGATATAAAAACCCGAAAGAAATGAAGAAAGTCTATGCCCTAATTGTACTTGGATCACTTGGAGTTGTGGTAGCTATGCAGCTTTTGAAACCTGAACCAATCAAAGATTTATTGAACTCATTCAATCCTGAGCAAAAGGCCAAAGCCACTTTTGCATTGGAAGATCCCAAGAAAGAGGATTGGCATTTTTTCCCCAGTACCATGTTTGAGCGAGAGGGAGTCCCTATTAAAGAAATGAATCCTAGCCAAAGAGAACTTGTCCATTCGGTTTTGAAATCTTTTCTTTCCAAATCTGGCTA